>JAPOTS010000121.1 GCA_026709065.1 Bacteroidota bacterium | reverse complement strand
AACCAGTACATACATGTGGAATCGTTGTATGACTAAGTTATTTCTTCGCCTGCCCCAAGGTGATTGTCGGAAGATTTTTGTTGTAAAATAAAAGCAAAAATCTCCGTAGCAAGGATTGCTCCCACCATATCAATTGTGACCGAATGTTTGATTGGGGGACACAAATGATTTAACTTCTCAGACACCTGCTCCATGAGTATTTTTGTTGGTGTTAGCACAAGAAGAGACCAATGTTTAGATTGTTGCGTTTTCAATCGACTAATAGCACTATCGATCTGGTCTCTGAGAGCTTTAAATGCTGGGTTGGGGTAAGGATAATACTCAATGATTTTGACATCCTTATACTGTGAAGGATTAAGGATATTTTCACACAACAAATCATTCCCAAATTCTATAATATCAGTTCCAGTGCTTCGATAATTTGAATTGCTAAGATTAAATTGTTTAGGTTGGGCATACTCCATGAAATGATCAATCCGGTCTGGATCGGCACCAATGAAATCGTATATACTCTGTTCAGGATCGGCAAGGGCAACCAATTTGCTGTTTTTTCCTAACTCCTTGACTACTTTCCACTGACCAGAGTTTGTATCCTGAAACTCGTCCAAAATAATAGTTGGAAATGCTAATGAAAGGAGCTGTCTAATCTTTATGCTTCCTTTAATTAGTTGGTTTGAAAAATCAGCAAATAGGTCAAAGCATATCCTGCCTTGTTCAAATGCTATTCGTCTCTGTTCCTCTCTTTCTTCGCAGATTTTCTTTTCTTTTTGATCATCAGATAGTTGATTCCTGTTGCCGTATTCACTACGAATCTTCGATAGTGCTACCGATTCTTCTGGCGGCGGGAGAACTGAAAGTGTACGCGGTAATCCGATTAGATATCCATGAGTCTTTATAATTCTCCAGAAGAATGCGTGATACGTATCAACATCTATGGAATTAATTGTTTTTTCTGTAAGAAATGAATCTTGAGTTAAGACCTCAGTGACTCTTGATACGGTTGATCTGGCGAAACTAAGGAAGAGAATTTGCTGTGAAGATAATTGAAGCTTTTCTACCAACTTGGCTGCCTTCAGAATAGCAATTGTTGTTTTCCCTGATCCAGGGCCTCCGGTTATCAGTAAATTACCTGAAGCATTGAGGATGTCTTTTTGCTCTGATGATAGCTCAATTTGAGACGCATGCTCTTATTCGTCAACGATTTTTTCACTGTCGTTATTGTGACGTTCATATTCGAAAGAACATAAGTGTTTGAGATCCTTGCAGGTACTTTTTATCCATTCTGGGATTTCATCCTCTACACATTGGCTCAAGAAATCAGCTACTGCTCCAATTCCCTTTGAAGACTTTAAGTAATCACGAAGTACTTTTTCAAATTCTTCGTCTTGGTCAGGATATTTTACTTTCAATTCATTAGGTAAATCAATCCATCCCAAATATCTTTTCATAGCTTCTTTTGAGGTATTATTCATAATAAGGTTTTCAAATCCATTCTCTTCATGCATGAAAAGTTTCTCTACATGAGTCTTAATTTCCTCCTCTTTTTCAATATCTTGCTTATCACAGATAGCAAAAACCCTCTTTCCTAAACCCTGATACATCTTCACAATATCAACGATATTAGATTCTCCCCCAGCGTCAATTGTACACAGTCCAAGTGCTTCCATAGAAGAATAAGTTTCTGAGTCAAGTTCTGCAAGCCTAAGGGCAACCGCTGGCATTGCTGTGGCCTCCGTCGCTCCTTCAGCAATAAGAATCCGACTTGACAACAATCCCTCACAAAAACGTGTTCTGAACTCTCGCCGATAGCGTTTAGGCTTAATACTGTCTGGAAGATTCACTGTGGACTGCTTCATCAAACCGTCAGATTCTCGGCTTAAAACAGTCATTTCATTGATGTTGAACTCTTCTAATACATAAGGTGAGTGAGAGGTAAATAGAGATTGGCTGGCAATGTTACGTACTTCATGAATGATGCGTTTCTGTGCATAAGGGGGAATGGCCGTCTCTGGTTCTTCCATTGCAAAAATCACATTTTTCTTAACTTCTGCTATCTGAGACAGCATTGCAAGGACAAGCAGGTTTAGGGTGCCTCTTCCTTGAAGATAAAATGGTGCGATATGTTCGCTGAGTCCCGAATTAATAAATGGGGTAATGATCTGTCGCAAGTGCTCACGAGTTAAGTTTGATACCTCAACTGAGGTTTAATTCCCCATTCTTGAGGAACATACTTTCTCATCGCTTTCTCTATACTTTCAAGAATACCCGAAATTCCCAGTTCTGGATCTTCTGCGACATTCCATTGTCTGGCCTGATCAATCGTTTTTTTCCACATCTGAGGGCGCATTTCTTTCAACCGAAGGATGATGTCAAGTAGGCTTCCATGTTCAAGGCTTAATGCTCTTCGTGCAGTACGAAGGGAGCGTAAATAAAGAAACCCACAAAATCTTTTATCCATTTTGGTAAAAGACCTTGGGGTGTCTTCATCTATCAAGCTTCGGGTGAAGTAAGTTCGCCCCGAGAAATCGTCTTCAACAGCATCGTACTGGCCTAGAAATGTTACGCGGAGTGAAGCTTCAACAGAATCGGAATCCATAGATTCTATGAAGGAAACAAAAGTTTTTGTTGATCTATCCCACCATTCTACTTCATTCATAAATCGGGGTCGTTGTTCATCATTTAAATCCGTTAATGTAACTTCAATCATTATCTCGTTAGGTTTGCCATCTTCACATTCCTGATATTCGCCTGCATAAAAATCGTGTTCATTGATGACGGGATTGCTTCGGAGCCTGTCAGGTCCGAGAACAAGATTAATGGCTTCTAATACTGTAGATTTACCCACATTATTATCACCTATCAGTACAGCATCACCATCAAAATTAAGTTCACATTCTCGTATCCCACGAAAACGTTTAATTGCTAACTTGGATATTTTCATTGATTGAATCCTTCAATCATTTAATTGGTTACCATATGTGATGGCAATTGATTTAGCAATCCAAATACCGGACTATTAAGGTTGTGTCATGTAGAGTCAGTCGGAGGATCTTCCCATGAAGAACTCAGAGATTTCTTCTGTTTGAACTGAGTGATGCGATCCATGATCTCATCATAGTCAGTTTTTTCGTCAAGCATTTCCACCGTTGCAAAGTCTCCCTCTACCATAATGACATGTTTCCAAAGCGACATTGAGAATTGCTTACCTTCGGTAATGAAAGCTGTTGGGCTACTAATCATTCCAACCATTCCTTGAAGATCTCGGATCATTTCTTCATGATTTCCGTCAAGAATATTCTGGTTAAAACGCTGTTTATCAATGTAGGAATTACCAGTATTCAGATGTGAATAGGTGAAAACACCTTGTTGAAGAATGTCCATTTCGTAACATTTTTCATCCGGTAGACAAGATGCAAGTCCATTATCAAATTTGAAGCCGTTGAAGTTTTCATAGGATTCAATTGCTAAATGAAGAAGGAATGCACCAGAGTAGCATGAATCCAAAAAAATACCTATAGTACGAGTTTCATCGTTGGACATGATATCTTCGCTCTGAAGTTCAAGGAATTGAATAGGAGTGACCTTGCCATCTTTCAAAATCAAATTTCCTGTTTCTTGTTCACCGTGACCAGCAAAGAAGAGATCAATTCCTATCTCATTTTGATATGAATCTCGTATTTTTTTGCTGATGTTCCTAATGGCATTCTCAAATTGATTGATATCTGGGTCAATCAGCAGAACTTGAAGTTCAACAGGAAGGTGAGGTTCTTCTTGCTTTTTCCATAACCTGAATATACTCTCTGCATCCCGTTGGGTATGTTTGAGAAGTGCTCCATTGCGAGAGCGAATTTTCCCATAGTTGGTCGTTATCAGGTCGGGTTCCTCTGGCCCGCTTGAAGCAACAACGATGTTTGCACATCTCCTACGATGAACTGGAATCGGGCGAACTCCAGTGTAAGGTTCACTATTTCCGAAATCAAATGGTAGACTCATGGATTCGTCTGGAGACTGAATTGAAAATAACTGCCCTTTCCGATGAATAGGATGTTAGTCATTATGAATAAATTATTGGGCTATGTCTACCTTTCATACAAACTTTTAACTTGACATAGTTGATTTTACCCAAAATTGCCCATTTTTTGCTATGATGATGACATTTGGCTCAAAAACGATCCGTTTTGCAAATGAATTGATCTGCTGGCTATTTTTTGTAGAACCTTAGTCATTCAGAGGATGCAATTCACTGAAAAGCATATGAAGATATCTCAAATTTAAGTATCTTCATTTCTCGGATACTCCCCAGCCTTGCTACGCTCCCGATCTCCAAACTCGGCTCCTATTTCTAAACGTTTATATCCACGCCACATAACTTCAACACCCGGAAGACGATTCTTCCTGTGCTGATATCCGCCCATAAGGGCAACCAAAAAGGTCGCGGATTGCAAATCCTCTGGTTCTGGAAACTCATAGTGCTCCGCGAATAGTTGTAGAGCACGAATCTGACTCTCAGTAAACATCATCTCAGGTGATGCATTGGGAACCGTGCGTCTAAGAAACGTCAACAACATGAGCCTCCAAGCAATCACCATATGGATGGTGACTGCGCGATGAAGTTGTACCGCAGATCGCAAACGCAAATCCTCTACTTTGCATCCATTTTTTAAGACGCGAAAGAGATCCTCAATCCGCCACCGCAACAGGTAATACTTAACGATCTCTTTGGCATCTTTCAAGGTATGCACTGGAAGGCTCGTCAGTAGAAACCACTCCAATGCATTTGAGTCCTGGTCCATCTCTCCAATCTGAATCGCTGTCATAGACCCACAGGGTAAATCCACCAAACCATATCGTATCTCCATCAGGGCCTCTTTTCCATCCCGACCTTCATGGACGACCCGACCTGACTTTACTCGACGACTCAACCGCTGAACGGAAAACTCAATCTGTCCGGCCGGTGCCATGTTTCGGAGGGTTTTAAATAGTTTTTTTCCGTCGGGCAGATTCCGATTATGCTTTGCTCGAACCAACACATCCACACGCTGACTGCGCAGGCATCGCCCCATCAAAGATGCACTGTCGCCCTCTCGATCAATGATCACTACCATCTTGGTAGAGCGCCGAATTTCTTTGGCACACTCAATCACATCGTCCACTGCATCCTCCCACCGTTGACGGTCAGGATGTTGACCCATTGGATTGGACGGTGTATAACCACAACGCAAGACACCTATAGGGAGTCCCTCGTCGGTGACCGCTAACGTCGCATGCAGACGAACCCCCTCGGCTTCCGAACTCGTCTGATTGCGTCCAATAACCTCTAATCCATCACACGATGGACGCGTATTATAGGTGATTTTGGTCTCATCAATCAAACAGAGGGCGATCTTCTGCCCTCGAATTCGTTTCACCGTTTGATCGCGATGCGGTGCCAGAATCCGTTCGGGGGTTATGGACTCGGTATTTGGGTGGTCAATAAACCGATAATATCCTGTAACGGCTGCAAGATCCATTTCAATATTTGCTGTTATGGGTTCACCAGGTGAACGACTCACTAAACGGGCAATTGATACTAGGCGTTTCGTTAAACTCTTATATCCAAAATCGGCTGCCCCAAACTCCTGAGCCGCCCAATGATCCCCATCTAATCCTGCTCCAATTTCTAAGATCGGATACACCGGTGCAGCAGAGACACCTAGTTGTTGTCGCCAGTGTGTGGGAAACTCATACCACCAAATGGCTTTTTTGCTCCGTGGAGTCGCACCAGTGGGAGCATAACGTCCACGTCCTTTGGTGTATCCAATTCGGTGAAACCCCGCTGCATGAAAACAGCTACCCGAATACGAAGGATCAACAAAGGTTTCTACCGCCCAAATATGGATTTGGTGATCTTGGTACATATCCATGCTCATGTGTCGTAGGCAACGAGCGAGCAAATAACTGGCCAAGTTTTTGCACGCGACTCCTGGTCGGATAAGAAAACGGCATAACCCCATCACATGCGACAGATGCGCTCTCCGTTGTTGGTCAGACCACCCGATCCAAGCTTCACGTGATTCTAACTTCGGAGCCGATGCTGCAAATCCAATGGCTCCAAGATACCCGTGATCACTGGCGAACAAATACTTTTTCTGATGCCCAGCAAACTTGGTTATACCCAATGGATGCTCATGGGCAATCAATGTATTCCAGAGGGCTAAATCTCGACGTGTTTTTACCAATTCTATCCGCAATCCTTTAATGGACTCAATACGGTTGGGAACGTTATGAGGTGGCGGAACCGGGTCTCCAAGTAAGCGTGCGTTGGGACGACCTGAACGCGACTCGGTAGGTGGAAGGGCAATCTTGGTTTCTTGATCCAAAGTGACTAAGGCCGACAGGCAACTTGAAGTCTGAAAGTTTCCCTTCGCTGTAATGAATTTGAATTCTTTGCAAACCTGACGCGCTAAATCGGTGCGACCGCTTGACGAATGCCTCTTTAAGACATCATTTAAGCGGGGCAAAGAGTCCCTTAAACAGGATAAAATGGGTGGCTGATAACTGCTCATACCACCAATATACAAATTTCATACCCCCAATGTCAAGTCGAGGATTTGTATGAAAGGTAGGGCTATGTCTTCTCTGATGATTTCTTGAATATGTTGCAGACTTTACTGTGCGTAAATTAATTCTGTCTTGATGTATCAGAGAACATCTTTACGGCTGAGTAAATCTTGGGCGATCGCGGACACTGGCTATTCAGTGATGTCCAGTATCATCGACAAGACTATGTTAGGAATCAAATTCAAAGTAGTACACATACCATTGATCATTTTCGTTACCTTGACCTCCTGCCTTATTTTTACACCTCAGTTCTATAGCATAAATAGCTTCTTTAAATTGTGCATCTTTCCTTGAGGATGTCTGATACAAGATTTTCCAATTTCTCAAACTGGGGTGAATCCGCTTCCATTCCTGATGACGGTGGAAAGGGTTCGTAGTTATTCCTACTTGACAAGACATGACAGTATTTTTGAGTTAAAATGCTTCAGTGATCACTTACCAATAACGCTAATTATAATACTCATCACAAATTATCTTGTTCACAACATTCAAGCAGAGTGACAGTAAAATTTCGTTATGAAAGCTGGTACGAGAGAAGCATGGTTGTGAGCCTCCGCTCGACCAGTGAACATCATTGAATCATCTTGACGTAAGTTTGCAAGGTTCGTAATGACTTAAACGTTAAATGTGCGCTACGGAAACAGAAAAAGGAGTGTTGAATAAACCATCAACTATTATAAATACTGCGCTTAAAAATGAAACAATTCTCTGACGAAGCGATCTATTTAGAGCTGAAGGGCAATGTGCCTATTAATGCAGTTATAGGGAGGGGAGGCATCCCCCCGAGTGAGATAAAATCCATCCCCCGACTTGAAAGGGACATGACAATCATAGTCTTGCCCGACGTAGCTGAGAAGTTGTTGGCCGAAAAGACGGGGGGTATAAATCCCGATGAAATCAAGAAGATGGTTCCTCTGTATAAGCAATGCATGGTTTCCGAATCAGAATCATCAGAATTTTCTAAAAAATCCCGTTGCTACGACTTCACGGGGAAGGTTATTCAGAGCAATAACCCATCTCATGTTTTCATCCAATCCGTCCACAATAAGCCTAATTCTCTATCTCTTTCATTATTGCCTAAGATCGTAAAAATTAGAAAACATTCCAAGAGTAAAACCATCAAGGTCGCACTTGATGATGGATCTGTTTGGACTGCTGATTATAGTGATTACTCATTATTAAAATGTGCAAAAAATAAACATGTGATTGCAGATCCGATAGATTGGACCCAATTGAAACGGACATCTAAGTTCAACTTTGCTATTCAAAACATGGATGAGAGTCGTAAAGACTGTGGAGTTTCCGTCACATTGAAAATTGACCCGTTACAAAAGCACCGTTCTTACTACTCACACAAGGAATTGTCTGAAATGAAGACCAAGCATTTAGAGAGACTCCTCGTATGGCCAGGAACATCCTCACCTCCACATGACTGGGAAAACCAATTAATAGATGTTGAGAAACTTCTTGAACAGCGTAAGTCAAAATCTCGGGGGCTGAGAGAAAGAAAATTCTTATGGATAGCTCTTGTCGCCTTGATCGTGAGTATCTTAATGTTTGTATTTCAGGTGAGCCCCTAAAACGCGTTGCTATTCTCAAAAAAGTGTCCCACTAACTTTATAATACGCAGGTTATCCGAAAATTAATTAACGTTCGTAATTCTTATCCGATTAGAAATATATATATGGTTAACCAGATCGGATAGGAATTTCGTATCTTTCTACTACGGTCAGTTGAGACTGAGAAATGATATGAAGATTCAGCTCACGGATATTTTTCAGTGATCCCTTCGTCATATCAGTTAAGACGATTCCCTTCCCAGTTAAGAAATCCCTTTGTCCATCAGTGAGACCGTCCCACCAGTCAGGATTTATCTGGATGTTTTCGCAACATTCAAAAAAGAAACAAAGAAGCACTGGAAATAAGAACTCGTTCGGTATTGATTTCAAGCTATCTATAAATTTCTGACCCGTTCTTTCGTGGTCGGCTAACCAACTAAATACAATCACACCGTACTTTCCTCCAAAGAAGGATGAGAAGGATATTTGATCAGGTATCTTAGAAAAATCTTCAAGATCATGGAGTTTGACTCCATTAAAATCGTACTCTGGGAAAATGGATCCAGAGCACATAACGGGTGGTGGGTTAGTAAACTCAATGCAATAGCCCCTAACTGTACTAAAGTTCTGGCTGTTCAGTATTGAATCGTATAGTTTTTTATAGCGGAGAATGTCTCTATGGCCAACTTGTACTCTGTTCATATATTCGTCAATCCGGTTTGACATCTGAATCTGATCTAATTTTCCTAGTCCTTTATCCATCTCTTTCATAAATGGCACAAACTGATCGGCACAGGTTTTGTAATAAAGCTCTCGTGCTATGGCCCGATACCCAACGAGAAAACACTGTTCGGGATTACCAGTGAAATCCTTTACTTCCAAGGGTTTGAATATATCATTGTCATGCTTTGCACAGAATCCTGTAAATGTGGAGGCTTGCCTTACTCCTTGAAGAACAGGTTTAAACATGTCCATACGTGTAAATGACTCAACATCCAAGTTCCTAACTTTAGAATATACATGCCCGTCCCGTGAGATCTTATCAAGGCTTCTTGACCTTGGAACGGTATGAGACTTTACAATTCCACCTTTACATTCTCCGTGCCATTCGCTAGGTGCCAGACATATTTTCATGGAAAACGCTTTATTCAAAGCATCTGTAACATTCCACACTTGTGGACGTTCTTGATTCTCTCGATTCATATGGCAATGCTTGTACTTTTTTCCAGATCCGCACCAGCATTTATCATTTCGTCCGAGTTCCGTTGTCATCATTGTTCATATATCCGCTTTACAATTCACTCATATTTTTTGAGGAATCCGATTTGGATTGAAATAGTCATCAATTTCTGGAAGATGTATTTTTCCTATCATAAATAAATTCAGAAGAATTTACCCACTTATTCAGATTGATGTTGCTCACCTTGTAGCATCTATCGTGGAGTTGATTATTAGTGTTTGTTTTGAGTTAAAGATGCTTCATCTTTGTTGTTTCACTGAATCATCTCAGTTGTATCTTCACAAAGGAAGTTGATGAATGTATATGTTAGGTATTGATGGCATTTAAAAAACCCCTATGATCATACGAGAGATGTGTAGGATACAATTCTCATTGCTCAAACATTGAAATTTCCATGAGATGGCTTAATTTCTGAGTATGAATATAATAGAACTAATCAAGAACCAAGAGGAGTGTGAAGGAATGTTTACTTTACCCGGTGGAGAGAGTGTTGAGGGACGATTAATATTGGATCCCCAATACGATTATTCAGTCATTTTGCGTGTAATCAATCCACCTGATCAATGGTCAAACCCATCCAAATTGAAAAAATCCCTCATTCATGGTCAACTTAACAATGGCATGTATTTAACATTGATTGGTTCAATATCAACGAAATCAATTTACACACAATCTATCCCATATGATGATTTTTATTGTGACAGCTTGTTTACTGCACATACCTACGATATTTCTCATTTGAAATGCCATAGCGTAAACAAAATTCGATTCAAATTGCCACATTCAAGAAAAATCTTTCCAGTATATATCAATCAGGTTTCTTCCGAAAATCGACAGGAAATACTCAAAACGATCATGGGCGATACATATCAATCCAATGACCTAAATAACAGTTTTGAGAGAGTTTATTACTGTGGAGGAGTATCCGAAATCATCTCGTGTAACACTAAATATGGTCAGGTAAAAGTTCGTCCATATCAAGTATCCACTCTCCCTTATATAGATGTAGAATTTGAAATTTCTCCGAACTTTGCATCTAATTCATTTTCTAATGCGGAAGAGGTCGTAGAATGTATTATACGTTTCCTCTGGCTCCTCACTGGTAGCCGGCAGTATGCTGAGAAAATTCAAATTCAGATGAAAGATCCAGACGATGGGAGAAGCATCAATGTTGATGCACACTTTCTACTTCAAGAAGAACCTCTCTTTACGGCTAATACTAAACAGCAATATCCTGAGATACTAATTGATCCTATCCATGACCATACTATGTTTGAAAAATGCCTCACAGCTTGGTCAAACCTCAATGAACAAAGGCGAACAGCTTGTGATGTGATCCTGTCCCAATTTAATGAGCCTACACATTCGCCGTTCAGAATAGCCCGATCTGTAGCTGCATTTGAATGGTTTTTTGATCCTCATAATGAAATGGATGGTGATGATCAATCAGTAGCCAAAATTACAGAAATCATGGACTTTGCTCAAAATCACATAAAGAAGCAATACGCAAAATCAAAATCAAGAGGTTATGTTTTGTCTAAGTTAACGATTAATCCTAAAAAACCTAAACAAAAGGATAAAATCAATTCTCGCTTATCTATAATTCAAGATCACCTACCAGAAGAATTAAAGAAGATCATCAACAAGTTATTAAAACAAGCTGTAGATGCACGAAATGAGTATATTCACGATCATTCATATATGTTTTCTGAACTAGATTATCATCACTACATCCATATGGCAGATACCCTTGAGTTCATCTTTTTATCTTCGGTTTTAGTGGAATGTGGATGGGACATGAAATCATGGCTCACTACTGCTCACACGCTTTCTCATCCATTTAGTAGGTACATTGCTCAATACACTCCTGCCTATTCATCATAATAAGCAGCAGAAACACTATGTCTCAAAACGCGGTCGCAGTCAATATGGGATTCTTACCGTACTTGCCCGTGACGCGGTTCACATGTCTTTTGCTATGCAGATCCGACAGTACGGAAAGAAACACAGAATGAATCCATTCTCCGCTTTGTGGATTACTGGAAAGCGCAAACAGGAGCCCTTTCAGGAGAACTGGTTTTTGACAGCCGATTTACTACGCATGAATATCTAGGGAAACTCACTGACTTGGGCATTGAATAGATGACCTTGAGAAGAAAGTCCGTCCAATTGACCCAGCGCATCCAGGCGCTTCCGCTACGTGCATGGTAAAATATTCGACTCACCAATATCGCCCGTGCGTATCGCAACCCGAAGGTGATCCAAGAGACGGTCAAGCTTCTAACCAACCCTCACAAGATCAGGCAACTGCTGATCAAAGGGCTGGATAACCAAGATAAGCCCACTGTCTTGATCACCAATCAAATGAACCGATCGCCAACCTAACTCATTGATTGATATGCAGGCAGAATGGTGATTGAAAATGTGATCAGCGATTCCATCAAATTCTTCCACATGGACGCGCTGAGCTCTGTCGTCCCGATGCGAATCAATGTCGATACGCAGTTGACTGTTATGGAAAGCGTGCTCTACAGGCTTCTTGGTGTAAGAGTGGGGAGTGAGTATGAATGTGCAGAAGCAGACACTATCTTCCGTGATCTGGTACGACTTAGTGGCACCATCACTATCTCAGAAGATAACATTCTGGTGAAATTGCGCTTGCGCGCATAAAGCGGGTTACTGAAAAAAGCCGGCTACAATGAATTCAATCAAAGATTCCCCTGGCTTGATAATAAAGTGCTACGCATTCACTTCAAGAAACGCCCGTGATTTTCATATCATAAAATCCGCGGGGAATTCAGGATAGGGCAATTCACTTTTATGTTAAATAGGCTTTTCATAGACCTCTTATTTATTAAAATTATAACCTCTCCCGTTCATTACTTATATTAAAGATATGCTACAATTCCCTTTGCAAACGTCTACATAAATGATGGAGAGCAGATAACAATACATTCCTGAATTCCAGAAAGTTTGAGGACTCCCTCTCTAAATATGGTATGTTCTTGCGTTGAGCGAGTGTGATCCCACAGAAAGCAAACGAGTTTAGCATTCTCATACTTAGAATCCGCAAGATACAGTCCTGAATCTTCAGCAATTTCACCGATAAGCATGGGAAAACTTTTCTTAGAATTCTTTCGATATTTTACTTCAATCATTGTGTCTAAACTTGGTAAATAAAGATCAGCTCTCGGATTTTTCTGACCAATATTGGGTAAATTAATCTCATCAACGATATCATTAAAAATTGGGGCTAACAAAACATACAAAATGTTTTGTACATGATATTCGTTTTCAATCAACCATTTTACTGGTTTAGAATTTCGAGTACGACCTTTTTCTTCCTCCCATGTCCACCTCCTTAATCCATCTGGAATATGGTTAAGGAATAATGAAAGATCATTCAAGCTCCAATTTTTTGGAGGCACAACAGGTTGGGTTCTGTTAATATAATCAAAACAATAGATCATCATTGCTATGATTAAGGGAGAAACTTTACTGAGAACCTGCTCTTTGAATTCGATGAAGAATTTACTAATCAATATCCGTAACTCATTTTGATCTGATATAATTTGCTTTCCATTGTAATGCAAAAATAATGGAATAGTAGATGTAGCACAATGATTCATATCTGACTCCTGAATATATTGGACTATGTCTTGTTCGAAATTATTCAATTTAACACTGTTACTCTCTCGGCACAAAAATTTAGATATCCACGACTTGTACATTTCTTTCATTTTATCATCCTCATATTGGTCTACAAACCATTTTATGGTCATTACACCAATCACATCGGAAACCCAAGGCATTGGTGTCTGATCAATACGGGGAGCCCGACCAAAGAGTCTATATAAATCCGATTTAGAAATATGTGAGAATTGTAAACTAGCAACACTGCATTTTTGATATAGAGTTAAGTTTTCAACATCTATGTGAACAGAAGGAATATTATCTAATTCCAAGAAGCGAACAAAGCATAATTTTAATGGATCTGAATCGATTCCGCAAATCACTTTCTTCTTCGCATACTCTCGTAATTCGTATAAATTTGGATAATCTACAGAAACCATTGAGTTTGACCAATTTTGCCAATTAAGATATCATCATTCCAATTAGGTAATTTGTTGAGCCATCCTAAACTTCGTGCAATTAGATCAGCATAGCTAATGGTGACGGGCATAGAGTTCGGGAAGTAACTACGCCATGAATGTGATGAAAAATTGAAAAGTTGAGAACTTAGATATTTAAGATCTTGGAAACTGGAATCTTTATGAATACTCAAAATTACCCCTCTTGGATGACCATCAATATTAGTCTTAAGTTGATTGTTACCAATGAGATAAATCAAACTCTCATAATGTGATAAATTAAACATTTTTCCTCGTTCAGGTGCATACTTACCTTTTGAGAAGTTCATGGTGGAGGTATCAAACATATGAAGTCCATGATGATCTGAAATTTTGAGAAAAGCATACTCTATTTGATAGATACTGAATTTGTTGATCACAGTTTTGACCGCTTGAATTTCATCGTTATTAAATTTCTTAACGGAAGCATGAAAAACTAGGCGAATAGTATCTCCCCGTTGCCAATTCATTTTTTTGCTTATTTTGTCTATTGCATTCTCCAACAATTCTGAAAGAGCTGTACAATATGCCTCTACCTTAACTGCTCTGGTAGTATTAGATACAATATAACTTCCATCACCAGAGAATATTGTTGTGATTCCCATTACTCTTTCACGAACTCCTCGATCTTCACCAATATTTGCACTCCCAACTCCAATGACTAATTCATGTGAAAGAGTGGGTGAACACTTTAATAGCCAAGGAATTCCTCCCATTTTCGCATAACAAGCAAGTGCCATATTGTTTAGCGAAAAACCTAGTGAGGAATCGTTATTATGAACCAATTCAGTTGTAAAATTCTGTACTGGTATTTTATGCATCAGAAATAGTTGTTTACTACGGTAATATGGATTTTGAGTTACAGGGAGATTTTTAAATGATTGCTTGACTTGGACTAAAGCTAAATCCCATTTTTCACCGTACTCCATCTTTTGCCCAATGGCTTTTCGGATAATTGATTCATATCCAGAAATATCTTCACTGTCTACTGAAAATACTTCTACACGGCTGGTTCCAATATCAAATTTCCCTTCAAGCCCCGATTGAAAATACTTACTTCTTGGGATACCCTTGAGTAATTTTCGTATGAATTGCTCAACAACCCCTTTATCATGCTTGTAGCATATTACGCATACTGATGGATCATTTCTATCAAAAGTTCTTTTTGTATACGGACCATCCCTAACTAATCCTGTTTCCACCCAAGTTGCCTCACCGTTGTTATTGAAAACAAATATTGGTTTTTCCAAAATCTTACATGTATCCTGTATCTCAAGTGCATTGACAAGTTCAAAAGTAGTCCCATTGACTAATTTGAGATCTACTGATTGTAAGTATTTTTTGAGATCATCTATTTTTTGCTTTTTATTTTCACCTCCATTCAACATTGAAATCTTCTCTCTTATTTTTTGGACAATTGTATTTTTTGATTTACGATGGGAATGGTGAATGTAATCATTAATATTACTAATGTTTGGTTCCAGATAGACATTATCGGTTGCAATTGTTTGGCGGATACCATCAAATCCGATCACATTAAGAGTATCATCATGGATCTCAGATATACGACCAGAGATTTTTCTCTTTCCATTGGTTTGCTCAGTTTTAACATAGCGATTAAGTATGTTAAAGCCCTTATTGAGAAAATAATGGCATGTTTCTGTGACTAATCGTCGAGTTGAGTAGTCAATAAGAAGGCAAGGATCACCATCTATAATCCGAGTATAAAGAGTATATTTAGCAACAATCTGGAATGGATAACCTTCTCCTACTATTGGATGGAGAAATTCATCTTGTTTCCTTGTGCATAGTAACTCCATAGAGTGAGAACCTGATAGATGGCGATCAATTGAAAGAAAATATCGCCTGATTCCGTCTTTAACGAGAAAACAAAAAAGACCCTTATTTTTCAATAGATCAAATGATTCAAGTTTACCTTCACGAGGATAAATGCCATCTGACGATAAGACAATTATCCTTTGCAAATCTCTCCAAATTGTATAATTAATCCCCTTGTTTTTTTTCAGATCAATGTATTGATCCTGAGTATACGGAATGACTCTGGCATTCACGATGCTCTTGGAAAGTTTTAGGGGAAACGCGTTCAAAGTGATGATTTTCATAATACTCGCCTATATTCAGTAAGACAGTAAATTATGAGTGCAATTATACCATTACTCATCTTTCAATTCAGTTCTCAAATGTGCAATTTTAATTGATTTTTTTGTAATTGACGGTGTTTTATCAATAATTCAACATAGAGAGTGTCCCCCTTTATTTATCTCTACTTTTAATACCCATAAAATGTTCTCATGGATGCAACTTACGAGCGTTGTAGGTATCAATTAGTGCCTGTCCGAAAAAGATTTAAAAAGTCTGAAGCGTCTAATCTGTAAGGGTTTTTCGCTTTGAATTTAGTTTGAATTAGGCGTGAAGATTTTGCGGCCTTTTTACCATTACAGCGTTTAAGGCACTAAAAACGAGGGTTTTCTGAAAAAAGCCCCCTGTTTTTAATAATTGTTCAAATATCTTCGTAACCATACTAACGAGCTTACATGTGAAAAGTTTATGATTTCCAAACGTCAATTGATCGGATCCATCTTGATGAGATTGAATTTGATCTAAATAGCCGTGATAATGCGGTTTCGTATCTGGTAGGGTTTTTGGCCATTCTATTGGATGTAAATACTCGGGCGGCGCTCATCGTTTTGTTGGAGAATTTTTTGAGCCGAACAAGAGTAGGAAACGAGGCCGTCCAGGGATGGATTTATTGGTGATTGTGCTATTAGCTGGGCTAAAACATGCGACCAATTGTGACTATGATCGGCTCACGTATTGAGCGAATGAGTTGGGCGTTTTGCGCCAAATGATGGAACATGGAATTGATGACTGCAAGCGTTACAGTCGTCAATGTATTCATGATAACGTGTCAAAATGTTCTGTGCATCTCTTGGAAGAGATCAATGTGTTGATCGTCAAGTTAGTCCACAAGACCATTGGTAAAACAACAGGGACGCTCAAATGTCGGAGTGATTCAAAGGTGGCCAAGACCAATGTGCATTATCCGACCGATTTGAGTCTATTGTCGGATGCAACGCGCTGCTTGATTACTGTAAGTTTGAAGGTATCCATGTTACATACCATGAGGAAAAACAATGATTTGATTTAGCACTCCATAAATACTACTTCAATCCCAAATTGAGATCCACGATGAATTGATATAGATCCTCGACTGTATCAAAATAGTAGTCGGGTTGAGATTTCAAAAGAGCATTTCTGTCAGCACAGGCCCACCCAGCACCAATTGACTTAACACCTGCTCGTTTAGATGCTTCAGTATCAGACGGTAGGTCTCCAATATGAAACGATTCAGATGGCTGTGCATTTACCCGCTTCATTGCTACCTTTAAACATAGCGGATCTGGTTTACGTATCTTGTAATCATGCCAGCCCACAATATTATCAATCGGCCAAGACCATTTCTGAGCAAAAAGTTTTGGTACAAACCCTGGACTCTGAGTTACAATCGCTATTGAATGTCCACGAGATGATGCGGAGTGAATCAAACGATCTATGCCTCCACAAGGCTCTAGTTCACTCATCAGATGTCTATACTGTCCCCACTTCCTTGATTCTCGTAAATAGCGGTAAGGTTCTGTGTCTACGAGTACCTGATCAAAATCAAAGAGTAGCAAAGTCAAAACAATCAAAATCCAAGTTGAAGCTGCTCCTGCCTGCTATCTGTTTGATTGCCATACTCAGTTTGGTTTCCGATCATTGAGAATAATTGTTCAGGCATTGATATCCACTTTGCATCTTGATATTGAATAATATCATAGGTTCCGGCAACAGCGGGGTGGCGAGACTCATCAATGGTAGGTTGTACACAAAAAATTCTTCTGCCTTGGTTTTTGGCAAATTTTGCTGTGTGATGAGTACCTCCTTTTTTTCCAGTTTGGATCACAATAACAGAATCAGAGAGACCGCTCTGTAAACGATCCCGATCTACAAATGACCATCGGGTGATAGGAACACCGGGTGGATATTCGCTCACTAAGCAACCGTTCTGCTCTACAATTTGATCAGCTAATGAGAGATGCTCAGGAGGATATACCATATCCAATCCATGAGCCATGACTGCGACGGCTATCCCGCCGTGTTCTAAACAACCTATATGACCATTAGCGTCGCATCCGTAAGCAAGCCCACTTACCACTGGTATGTGATTATGAGCAGCAAAGCGACCGAAGTCATAAGCTACCCTGATCCCATTTTCTGTGGGATGGCGAGTCCCAATGATAGAAATCACGAGTGAATCAAAGTGAAGTGCATCAATAGATCCTTTAACATACAATACAGGAGGATTTGGTTTTTTAGAATCCATTGAATAAAGTCTTTTGGGATATGATGTCTGATCCGTAACTGCCACGGGTCGAATTCTCAAATTTTCACATTGTTCAATGATTTGCAGAGCTTGATCCCATGCATGGCGAGTCTCCGCTTCATCACGTGAGAATTTGAATCCAACATACTCCTTGAATCCATTAAAATCACTTGGCACTTCATGAGCTACTTTCAATACTCTTTTGTATCCAATCCCCCTGAAGCGTTGTAATGCAATAAGTGAAGTGATATTCATGTGTTATTCGTTAAATGATTCATCAGGCTTGATCCCATATGCTAGCAATTCTGGATGGAATTCCAGCATTTGCCTTCTCAAAAGGTACAGAAAGCCATTCCCGTCGCTGGTGTCTTCCCAATGCAAAACCATAAATCTTCACAGAGGGGTTTGCATGATGGATGGCTTCAGCCACTGCTGACATAGTTGCTCCACGGGTAACAATGTCATCTACAATGAGGACATTTTGAAAACCATGCCCTAAATTTTTCGCGTGGTAATTAGCCATCTTGAGAGCTTCATCTCGTGCCTCTACATCTTTTTGTAAATGTAGAGATTCATGCTGATTCTTTGATAGACAATCTATCTCAAATTTAGCACCTGCTCCAACAGCAATAGATTGAGCCAAACGGGAAACTTTGGATTTAGAGCTAGCACTGGTCTCTTTTGAGCCCAGCACCGGGATAACAACCACAGACTCAGGATTAATTCCAATACGCTCAAAGAGACTATGTGCTAAAAATTAAGCGTTTTTACGGCTCTTCGCACATGTTGTTCCTCACCAGCCTTAAAGCCATTGATTCGGACTGTCCATTTATCTTCCTCACTTGTACCAATCCGATAGCCAAGACAGTAAACACCATCCAGATGAGGATATTTGTTTTTTTGGTATTCAAAGTTTAACCACCACTTTGATGATTGAATATCCAAATCTAGTAAATCTAATCTTGGTCCTACATTTGTTGTTTGAGACTTAACAGGAGATTCACGATTTTGGTTATCAGTAATTTTTTCATCACTTAGTGCGTCTATATATTTAGTGATGGGCTCATGGTCAACCTCATCATCTCTGTTGTGGTATCCATACGATTATCCCATATAGCACAATTGGATTGAACTGATCAATATGGATCTCGGATCCCCCGGCAGTGCTAAGAATTCTTTGGCGTAAATCTCAGGTCAAAGCTCACTCTTTTTATCAAATTTTTGGCTGAATTTTCCTTACAGGGATCCTAATCTGGATTTAACGTGTGCGTATTACTAACGTTGTGGGACAGTGAATCCGAAGTTAGTGGGACAGTGAATCCGAAGTTAGTGGGACATTAAATAATTACGCTTTTGATGTATCCATAAATCTGAGTATTATTGGACAGGTGCTAATTACACCGAGAAGAAATCACTGTATTGAGATGTTTCAAAAAGTATCCAAGCTCAAAAATTTCGGAATTTTTCGTGACTTCAAGTGGAAGCAGGACACACCTGATTTTGCTAAATTCAACTTGATTTATGGATGGAATCGAACTGGGAAAACTACTCTGCCCCGAGTCTTCGTAGCGTGTGAAAAACAAACATTTCAGTTCAAAGAATATCCACAGGGCGGCGAGTTTGAAATTAAAGTCAAAGATGCCTATTGCGATGAATAGGGACAGTGAATCCGAAGTTAGCGGGACACTGATTCACAGAAGATAATAATGTATGTTAGATTAAAAGTTGATGTCATTTTGAGTTGATTCTGTGACCAATACCTGCTGTGCCCTCTCTTTCTCACAGACTCCCTACTAACTCAATACAAATACCCGATACTCTACATTAGTACCACCATAACGATACAAACCAATTAAGTTGCGGACTTACTATACGACGAAGCTCACATTAAAACAAAGGGAATCATTGCCTAAGATGTATTGAACCTTAAAATTCAATTGTTGTATATTATTACTGGTTGAAAATACCATGGGTTATTTCCAACATGAGATTTTAATCCATAAAGCAACTTCTGTTTTGTTCTACTGTACAATACGTTCACATTTTCCATAAATGATACATAAATTGATAAATCATCCTCAAAGCTCACTGAGCGACAATGAGACCTTGGACATTCTTACCGAGGCCCATAAGCAATATCAGGAATATTTAAGATTAGTGGAAATACCAGTTTTCCCCGAATTCCCTGAAGAACCTCAGCCTGTTTATTCATGGGATAATCCAATAGGTCTTGTATTCAACGATACGGAAGAAAGTACTTCTGCATTTAGGTTTTAAAGTATGGTGGGCATCCAGCCTCTATAGCAAACTTTCGGATAGAAAAAAGTGTTGCATCAACACCGTATTCGGTATCCTATTTATTGAATAACATACATCCCATGATACAAGAACAAATAACTAAATTGAGCATTAGTGAAACTATGCGCGCTATTGTGATCAAAATGACAATCATTGAGCTATCAGAAAAATAACCACGTTGCATTAGATGGAGGGAGGCGTAAAGTAAAATTATGCTACTTTGAACAAATAATCTTTACGGTAAATCTGGAAGCCTCTTCTGCGATATGTTTGGCTTCTAATTCGGTTGTATTATCAGACATTTTGTAACGAACATCGTGCAATTGGAGGAATGGAACTATCGCATGATTCTGTATGGCGAAATTTACATTCTGTGGTATATACCCCGATTCTGCAACCTGTTTTATTGGATCTAAAGTAGAAAATATCATTCCAACAACCCGTCCAGATTTGTCAAGAAGCGGTCCACCACTACTTCCAGGCTGTACAGGAGCAGAAATCTGAACATGTCTTGAATCACCGCCAATTCCACCTGAGGAACTAATTTCACCTTTTGTGACCGTTAAACCGTCAATTATCCCAGAGAGAGGAAATCCAACAGTGATAATATCTTCCCCTAAAGAAACAACTTCTCCTCTGAACTTTACCTGATCTATGTTATTTCCGCTTTCCAGCTTTAGTAACGCTAGATCATTATTCGGATCTGTAGCGATTTGAGAAACTTTCTTGGGGGGTGAACCAACTGATAACCGCTTACACCCTTCAACAACATGATAATTTGTGAGGATATGCCCATCATCGCTTACGAACATCCCGGAGCCAGATGAGATGTCCTCCACGACTTCAAAATCTTCTTCTACATTGCTGAATTTCTGTTTAGTTCCGCACCGATATGCTTCCGCTTGAACAAAGTACTTGCCTGAAAATGTATTTGCCTCTTCAAATACAATAAAAGATACATTCCCACCTAAGTCTGCTACCTGATTTCTAATACTATTCGCAGCCGCTCGTTTAGCTGGTACCCAGCTAGTACCCCAGTCGCCTCGTTGATTTGTCTCGGTAATCCCTAAAAAAGAGCAATCTTTCATGTTGCGCACACTACCACCAACAAACTGAACTAATGAACCTTGCCGAGTCAGATGTACAGGAGATGCTACACAACCAATTATTAAAATAATCAGGCAGATAAGACCAGAAAAGAGGATTGTTTTCATACACCTAATAATTGGATGAGAGTAATTTTTAGGGTTCTATCACGATATTTGGGGGTTGTTTCAAAATTAAGTTAAACTTTTGAAACAACCCGATATATAAGATCTTAGTGGTATATCCAATTACTAAACCAATTATTTTTGTTAAAATCACGAACCGACTACACACTCCAACCAAATGGATGATCAGCAACAAACAATACCTGAGATACCCCATGGGAATCAATCTCCTTTATCCAAGGAAATAAACCCAAAAGCTTTTCTCCAAAGCCGCCGGCCCGAACGGTTTTCTGACTCCACATTTTTAGAAGAGCGGAAAATTGATCGAAGTCTATTAGAATACCACCTTGATTCACTAACAAGCAGAGGACAGGAGAGAGACTTTGAACGTTTTGCTCGTAAACTTGCTGAGCGAGAAATATGTCCAAACCTACTACCTCAGACTGGACCAATAGGTGGTGGAGATAGCAAAGTGGATTCAGAGACTTATCCAGTCGCAGAACAATTAGCTCTGATATGGTACATTGGTAAGGATATTAAATCTTCGCATGAGCGATGGGGCTTTGCATTCAGTGCATCCAAGGAATGGAAGGCTAAAGCTAAAGGTGATATCGCGAAAATTGCTTCTACAGGAAGAGGCTATGTTAAAGTCTTTTTCGTAACCAATCAGTATGTATCTGATCGAAAGAGAGCGGAATTTGAGGACCAGCACACGAAAAAGTATCAATTTGATGTGCGTCTATTGGATCTTAACTGGATTCTGGAGAAGGTTTTTTCTGGGAATCATGTGGACCTTGTTGATGATGAACTTCAACTTCGTATTCAAGGAAGAAAGGTTACACGAAAAGGTCCATTAGATACCCAAAGAGAAAACGAACTTGAAGAGATTGAAAAGCGCATAAAATCTACTACTCAGAATGAACAATTCAATAGTGCCTTAGTGGACGACGCTCTGAATTCCGCTGAACTTGCCCGTAGCCTTGATCTACCAAGACATAAGGTGGAGGGACGATTTGAACGAGCGGAGCGTATTGCACATAAATATGGAACTCAGAGGCAACGTGTTGAGGTTGCTTATCAAAAAGCATGGACGACTTTCTGGTGGTACGAGGATGGTGCTATTTTTCCAGATCTCTACTTGAAGGTTGAGGAACGAGCAAAGGGAAGTCGGAATGCTTACGACATTGAAAGACTGGTTACTCTTTGGTATCTCTTGGAAAGTTGCATCAATCAAGATTACTATCCAGATCAACCTAATTGGCTTGATAATCGGACAACCACAGTTAAGGGAGAGCTTCAACGGTTATCTCGTGAGAAAACCAGACCAAGTACAGCATTGCAAGCTAAAATGTCTCTCCTCACTATCCAGGTCAGAGAAATGCAAGAGGCTGGAGAGCCGCTGGGGCGTATTCCTAAAGAGATGGAGAAGCTTATTGAGGAAGCATCAAACCTGACAGGATTTCCATTAGAATTGACTGTACAAGTAATTACTCATTTGGGAGCCGAGCCAGAATACGATGATCTCTTTCAGACAGCGACTCGTCTGTCGTCTAACCAAAAAAAAGAATTGACGACTGGGCGCCTGTTCGTTCAACGAGGTCTGCAATTTCTTAAGTCAGATCAACCGAAACATGCAATTGGTATTCTTGGACTCTCACTCCGTCTACTTTTCAATCACACTGGTAGCTACGAAGCAGTTCGCGCACTCAGACTCTGTGCAATCGCCTATCAGGAAATAGGGCTTCTATGGGCAGCGCGGGGCAATCTCATAGCTGCAGCCTCTCTGTCAACGGACGATTTTTGGATGTACGGAAAGGTCACACAACATCAATCATCATGTTATGGCATATTGAAATGGATTGAACTTAGGCTCGGCCGAATCCCACATGCTCTTTCATGGCATGCTACTGATGCCGCAACCACATCAGCCCTAGTATCACATGGTGAAGTTCCAGCAAATCAGAACACTCCTGAAAAACATTTTGATGCCTTACTGGGAATTCTTCTCTTGCGGACAATTTTTTCTGATCTAAAATGGCTTAGACGGTTACCTGACGGACTCGTTAATTTAAATCTCGTACATGCGTCACTAGCACTGCTCTACGCACTTGGACATGATGACATTGTCACAGACAGATTTGATTGTAGCAAGAGTGATTGTGAAAAATACTATACAAAACTCAATAATCAACCAGTAGCGAGTAAACTGCCAAATTCTCCAAGCCTATGGGTACAGGACCGTGTTACTCTATCATCATTTGTGCTTGGATGCGAGTTTCGAGTTGATGCTGACAATGCACACCCATTTGTTGAGATTGCTGAATCACTGCTCGCAGCTATTGAAGCACTATTGGCAACCATACCTATTAGTGTAGCGTTCTCACCAGTTCCCGAATTTCCAATCAAAGTAAGGACATCGGACTCGGCAGAAAGACCCTTCTCCGTCAATATAAAGGAGGTAGATGGCAGGCCCCATGCTGAGATTCGTGCAAGGCCTTTCCATCCTCATCAGATGACACCAGATGAACAAGAATCTATTCGTACAGCGATGCAAAATGCTGTTATGCAGATCATCGCTCACGCATTACGTGTTGACAACTTTGAGACGATGTTCTCTCAACTGAGCAAGGAGGGAGCGTTTGATCGTGCATTTAACTTCACATGCTCTTTTGTTGCACTGGGTAATGTTCTTGGTGACAATCCACCACAAAGCCTAAAAGATTGGGAAGACGGGAGCTCATATCCACTTCGACGTACTAAACAGTGGACCAGTAAGATTTCCCAATCAGAGAGACCTATGAAACGGTCTGACTCCAGCTTGGGAACAATCAAGCATACAGAATTACGCACTGTATCCATAATTCGAGAAGGATTGTGGGATCAGGCAAAATGGTATGCAATGCTATTTATCCGAACAGACGATGATAGTGAGCCACCAATCCTTGCACCATGCTTTCAAGATGCTACCGCTGGTCGCAAGATATTTGAGAAATTACAGAGTGATATTGGAGTTGGCGATACCAGCAATAAACTTCGCGTGTCCATCATACGTGGAATTAACAGTAGTCTTCCCCATGCATACAAGGTTCTTTTTGGTACGAATGCTCATCATCCCCGTTACAATAATGAAGAGATACCCTACATAGCCACTGTTTACAGGTTTCACACTATGAATCCAAAAGATAGCTTCAACCTCAACGAATTCATTGAGAATTATAAGCAACATCAAGTATGTATTGTAGCTCCAGGATTCAAAAAAAGCGATGACTCTTGTCAAGTTGATTTACAATTTCGCATTGTTAAACGAGAAATTGGAATTCGCAATGCTTGGGAAATAGGTCGTAATGACCCCGATGCATCCGCCATTACTTCAGACGACGACCCAATTATTCCACCCGAAAAACATCATCCCCCAGTCCGTGAACTCCTTAAATATCACCAGAAACAAGAATAAAATGTTCATATCTGGTCATGCTGGATCTGTTGAAATTTTCCTGATATTAACGCTGAAGCATATCTGAGAATTTTTGAATCTTTGATGTCTCTATGGAACCAGATAATTCGCTATTCATGCGAGGTTGAGCGGCCTCGCCTGTAGATTGAGTACTGATCCATCATTTGATTGAACTCTATTTGACCATCAATAAGATCTTCGCGTGAAACTGCGATTTCTGTAAGAGTGGGTAAATGATGAACGCTTAATTTTGCTTTGAACTTGACATGCGCCCCTGCTATCTCCAGAATTTGATTGATACCATCCACCACTGCTTGTCGGAGTTTGGCCTTGAATTCTTCAAACTGAAGGAATCGATGCATCATGTAATATTGAGTAATCATATCATCGTGAAGCCAGCGACAGTTCCATCCAACAGACTGGGTAACAGAGGCTACAGCCCGTTGCTCTGCTCCCCAAAGCTCCTCGGAGTCATAGCTATAGACTGAGTTTTCAACTCGTCGTAGAGATTGCAAACCGATAGGAATCCGTCTATACTCTCTAGGTAATCTGATGCGAACTATTCGATCATGAGGAATTCGAACCCGCCGCCGCTTGAAGGGCTGGGAACTCTCCCTATGAGCGACTTCAGCCAGAGTGTTCTTCGGAATAGTTTGCCATGTGAAGCCCAAAAATACCCGTAGATAGTCCAAATTAAGAACTGAAAAAGCAACAACCCGATCAAGATCGTCTAAGTTACGTGCCACTTCAAACATCTCTCTCCCACTTAACAGCAAGCGGTAGGCAGTCTGGTTTCCGAACTTGGAAAGGCAAGAAGACAAGGAATGCTCTGAGTTATCGTATTCTCTATGATATAGATGATCATCAAAGCCGAATTGAATCAATTCGGAAATAGAATCATTATCAGAAGATAGCTTAAATACAGGTGAGTGATTGATACATCCGTCTACTGGGAACAGATATCTGCACACATCTTCAATCAACATGTGTGAATAATAATTGACTTGAGATGGGCTATTTCTATCACTATAGTTGTGATAAGGTATGCTCACCCGATCTGTTATAATTTCTGATTTGTTAATCATCTCTCTCCAAAGAATTCTGGAACTCCTTCTACTTGACCCTCTGCCCGGTTCTTCTGGACTCTTTGTACATTATTTCGGAACTCCTCAATTTTCTGAGGAACACGTATACCTTTGGCTTTGTGGCTTTTCAAGATATATTCGGAAAGAAATAAATCTCGGGGCGAGTAATTACTCCATGCGGCAAAATAGGCTGCGACAGTCGGATTGACTGCAATGATTTTAGGAATTCTGTGAGAAGAATAGTCTTTAAGTGCGAACCCCTTATTATTTAGAAAATTCTGCATACGTTCCTTCCATTGCCATCGGATTTGTGATCTTTGGGATGATAAGCGCCTTTGACTATGGTATTCCTGCCCCACAGTTATCCATTTGATAAAAACTGCGGGGTTTGGATAGTTAGAAAAGGTAACTTTCCAGCTATCCATTACAATGTCCCAGAAACAATCTTCACCTACACCGAACTTCCACACATATGCGTATCCAGAAATATCCATCATATCCAGAAAGACATCAATAGAATAATAGAGCTTATGGTCATCGGGATACTCTTTAAGTTCAGTCATCACTCGTTGTTGAGCTTTGAAAGCAGAAGAAACTAAAACTGGATAGGCTCTATCAAAAGAATCGGTGTCCATCTTCTCAAGAGCTTCGACCATTGAATTACATAAGGTGGTGTATGCAAAACCAAAATGATCTGGCAGGTTATTATTGGGCGAAGTGGTAGGAATACGAGGGGTAACTTGCGTGAGTTCAATGATGAAAGTACTCTGAAGTCCATGAAGTTGTTTATGCCATCTTTCAAAATTCGCGTTCGGCCACTCCTGTCCGACAACCTTCTCCATGCGCCATTTTTTCAGATCTTCAAGCCTTGTGGAAGCAATTTGGGTAGTAGACCAAAGTTTGGATACAGCCTCAAGGCCTCTCTGAATTACCATCACAGCTGACTCTATGTCTCCTATTTCTTGGAGATAGTTCACCTGTTGGATTAGCCATTGCTCAGTCTGTTCAAGGAATAATTCAATGATGCTAATTATATTCTCACTCATACTATATGCTAGGTAATGGTGAGTAAACCAAGAGGGTGTCACAATGGAACCGTTAATATCCTTCTCAAAAGAACAGGACAAATACAAAGACTCAACTGTCTTTTGAAGTTGAGTAGGAAATTGCTTGCGAGCCCGAGATTTTTTTAAAACAACATCAGATGCTTCATCCAGTATCTTATCGAGAGGAAGTCCCGATAGTCCTTTATGAAGATGGGCAATTACATTTGGAATCAACCGCGCAAGTCCATCTTTGATAGAAAAATTGTACAGTTCGTCACGGTTGGTCATTTCATGTGTGTTCATTGGTGTCTCACGGATTGTATCCGCAATTTGGCGAGCTATCTGAAACCCATATGTCATTTCTTGAGTGTGCAACTGTTGTGATAATCTCCCCATCCAATTGTTGAATAAACGCAATAATTGATCTAGTGAAAGACGGTTACCTTTCTTTTGATCCACTGCGATAATTACTCTTTGAATGATTTCACCTATACGTTTCTCAAACCATAACTCATCGGATACAGTTTCTGGGTGTAATGTTGTGCTTGTTTTCAATGCAACATCGAGCTTTATCCCTCCAGCCGTTAAATATGATGGGTGTTCCAAAACACGCTCAAACCAGGAACTCTTTTTGGGTATAAAGTGTTTGACTCCCGCATACCAGATCAATAGTTGAATAGCATTACAGCCAATCATCTCTATTGCTAATGAACTTTGAGAACGTCCGCTCGTCACGGTAACCATTTCCTCCCAAGCGACTAGCTTATGAGCGGCGATCATATGGTAATGATTTTGAATGGATTCGTGTTTCTTTACTACAGTAGTAGATTCAACAGATTTAACCGACTTTTTGATATCCTTTTCCAAAATCTTTGTAACTGTATCTGGATTGAGAAACCAAAAAACTCCTTTTGCAAGAGGTACAAAAGCAATTATTGATACAGAGAAGAGTAACGTAAATGATAGCAGAGAGAATAATCCAAGAGTGTGCCCAAGTGCAATTGCCCCGAGTCCAATAAGGCAGGTACTTCCCGTAAAACTTAGAAATTGAAGGTAACGATTACCAACTTTATCCTGAATAAGGACAGATCTTAATTGGGGCGGCACTTCTCCGTACGCGGTGGTTGCCACGATACTCACAGTAGCGAAATAAAGTCCAAGAATAATGCCCGCAATCTGTGCACCTGCTGTGAGAAAATTTACAGGGACACTTACAACTTGTGCATTTGGAAGAATTACGGATATCAAGTTCATTACCCAATCTACGCCCTGATCATCAACAATCATCGGTATATGATCAATAGTGATAAACTGATCAACCCAGATTAGAAAAACAACAAAGCCAAGCGAAATCAAACACTGAATGAAGATGGATCTTGAAATTAATCCGATTGTAGATGTAGAGTAAAATCCTATTGTTTCGGCATGAACATGCTTTCGTGGTAAGGCAGACCTCACAATCTTTGAGAACGTATCCTTAACCCTACTGCGTGTCGCCCAATAGGCTTTATCTTGGCTCCTAATTGCCGTGCGAACCCAATGATTTCGGTATCGAAATAGCGTATACATGAATAGCCATATGGTACGTATCATCTTTTAATTCAATTTAACAGTTTGGTCAAAGATATTGCTATTCTCCATTATTAGTATTGTACGATCCATAAACGGTTTGGAGGAAATTTTCAGAATGATTAAAGTACAAATCATACTATCGAAAATAGTTAGCGATAATAAAATATGGGCCTATTTCAACAAAGATTTAATGTGCGCCGTGGAAAGGTGCTTTTTCCAAGTGGGTTGCGAGACCCACCCTGCAGCTGTCGTTCCATCTGGTAGCAACCAAAATGTTGATGGAGGTAACGACATGAATTGAAGCGTTTTGGATAAAAGGATCGTGTAGGCGATTCAGCGCGAGCATGCAGGCTGAAACGCCTAGTGAAGATTGAGCAGGCCTCAAAACTGGTAATTCGGAAGCCGATCTTTCGTTTCGTAGGGGAAGGCCGCTAGTAGTTCAGCAAGAGTACGACAGATACACTGAGCTATATTCGCCGGGGTATTGATCTTGTGGCATGCATGTAAGATGGAAGGGGGTTGTTTCAAATCTTGTTGAAACTTTTGGTTCCATACGTGACTGATAGGGCA
>JAPOTS010000030.1 GCA_026709065.1 Bacteroidota bacterium | reverse complement strand
TGTAAAGGTTAGTTTGACTAAATTTAATCAATTCCACAGAAAACGCAGTAGAACCGAAATTTTCTTAGTTGATAAATCATATAATAAGCCAGTGAATCCATCATTATTAGAATGGATATTCAATGATAAAATTTGTTGAGAAATTAAAATTGCACGAGCAGAGAGGATTGATGTTGATCAGCAATCTTTGCCGCAGATTGGATATTTCTTACAGAATTGTGACCTCTTTCAGTTATCTCAACTTTTTCACTATCAGAAGGCAATCGGATCTGAGAAGTATTGAGCATGATTTATTATCAGCGATCAGACTCCCATTATCATGGAGTTGATTAAAGGTGTTACATTGGGGGATACTGTTGATGATTTTTGGCGATTTAGATGTTTTTCATTCGTTGAAAAGTGCAGACGGTGTCTGGAGAATTGGGGAATCATTGAAAAGTGCAGACGGTGTCTGGAGAATTGGGGAGTCATTGAAAACTGCAGACAGTGTCTGCAGAATTGGCGGAATCATTGAAAAGTGCAGACGGTGTCTGGAGAATTGGGGAGTCATTGAAAACTGCAGACAGTGTCTGCAGAATTGGCGGAATGTAGAAAAATCCAGACATGTGTCTGCATTTAATTAGTCGATTAAAATGAATTCAGAATAAATTCAGGAACCATAATGGACGAGCATCAAAAAAGATTGACCCACTTGATGAACGATATCAAGTTTTTTACAATGACATTTCTACGATAGTAGATTTTGCCCGTGGATATGCTGCTCGCTCAATTAATGCTACTATGACTGCTGTCTATTGGTTAACTGGTCGGCATATCATTGACTTTGAGCAGGAAGGAAAAAGCGTGCTAATACGGAGCAGAGGTGTTCAAACGCCTCTCAATTGATCTATCAGCTCGTTTCGGTAGTGGTTTTTCAGTTACGAACCTTTGGCAAATGAGGTCTTTCTACCTTTTATGGCCCGAAAAGCCGACTCCATTGGTTGAATCAGGCAATAATCAAAAACACCCGACACCGTCGGTTGCTTCGGATAGTAGTCAAAAAAATGTCAATATCTCTGACTGAACCCTTATTGGTTTACTGTGCTTCACAGTTTCCACTGCCATGGTCAGCATATGTCCGTCTACTTTCAGTCACAAACTCATATGCTTGGGAATTTTATGAGATTGAGGCATTACGGGGAGGTTGGTCAGTTCGTCAGCTTGACCGACAGATTAATTCTCAATTTTATGAGCGTACCGCACTTTCCAAGGATAAGGTTGGAATGCTTAAGAAGGGTGGACTTGTTCAAGATGATGATATCCTAATGCCTGAAGAAGCAATAAAGGATCCGTATGTTCTTGAAATCTTAAATCTCAAAGATGAATATTCTGAAAGTGATCTTGAAGAAGCCCTTATAAAGCATCTGCAAAGTTTTCTGCTTGAACTGGGTGATGGCTTTACTTTTGTGGCAAGACAAAAGAGGCTTTGAGTAGGCGATGCATGGTTTCGCGTGGATTTAGTTTTTTATCATAGAACGCTTCAATGTTTAGTAATCATTGACTTGAAGTTAGGGAAGTTCACTCCAGATGATACTGGGCAGATGCATCTTTATCTCAACTATGCGAAGGAGATTGGATGATGGAAGGAGAAAATCTACCTGTGGGACTTGTTTTGTGTAATGAAAAAGATGAATCGCTAGCAAGATATGCACTTGAAGGTTTATCCAACAAGGTGATGGTGACTGAATATAGGACTACCTTACCAGATGAGGAATTTCTCGCTTCTGAAATCAATCGTGCACGTAAAGCAATACATTCATATGATTTCTTATTGGGCTAAAAGATGATAGATTCTTGGGATAATAGTGATTTCAAAAATTCTAACGGGGGTGTTTCATGATTCCGAGAGAGTACAAACGTATTGCCGAAGTAGATTTTTTGATATGTGATTGTTCTGAGATGCGGTAGAAGAAAAGTCATTTCATGAAGTTCATTCATCTTTTCAGAAAGTATGATGGGCATGATGCCCGCTTAAGTCTTGAAGTGAGGGGTTACTGATTTGTTACTTTCAGATACCTATAATCAGCAGTGGCCAACAAGATGACAAGAGTATTAATTTTATAGGATACAATAATAGAATATGCCATTGCACAGAGATATCAATACTAAATACTCAATGATTCTTCTCTCAGACAAGTGGTAGCAACGAAATAATGAAACTAAACAAAATATCGGATGTTAAAATTTTCCACATTTCATATCTCACAGTTGGAATGCCATAGTTCAGATGGAATTTGACTCCAATATGTGAGGTAATTCCTCAAATCACTCATAAACGACAATGATCTCAGTATTTGATGTTGCTGCCTATATATTGCAAAAGAGGCAGACCATCTCCACTTGGAAACTACAGAAACTACTCTATTATTGTCAAGCCTGGTCTCTTGTCTGGGATGAAAAGCCATTATTTGGAGAAGAAATTCAAGCTTGGATCAATGGTCCGGTGTGCCCTGCTATTTATCATAAATTTCAAGGGCAATATCAAATAGATCATATTGATTGTGGTGACTCAAGGATGCTTGATGAGAATCAAAAAGATTCTATTGATATAGTACTATCCTCCTATGGAGACAAATCTCCTCAATGGCTTAGTGACCTCACCCATAAAGAAATGCCGTGGCAGAAAGCTCGTGAGGGATTACTTCCGAATGTGAGAGGAAACTCTGTCATTTCTCTTGAATCCATGGCCGAGTATTACGAGAGCCTGACAGAGTAGGTATATGTCCAAGGGTTCAAAACCTCTCAAGTTTCAACAAGATCTTGCGCATCAAAAATCTATCAGAATTGCCTATGATGATTTTGATCTCAAATCTAATCATCAACCATTTGAATGGTCGCTTGAGATTGCTGATTTTGGTGGGAGATGGGGATTTAACAATAAAGTATTCAGGAATGAGTGGTGTAACAATATTCTGCCGAAATTACTCAACTTTGAGAAGAAGTCTTGGGCCATTATTGCCAATGATTCAAGTGGTAAGTCCAGAGGTACAAGAAATCATCATGTGAGTATTAATGATTTAAACAAGGTGGCTCAGAAGAGACTAAAGAAGTTGCAGTTGGATGAGCGTAATTCTTTATACTCTCTACGTCTAGATGGGAAGAAGCGGATTTGGGGAATTATTCATAATCACGTATTAAAGCTATTATGGTATGATCCTTTACATCATGTGTGCCCATCAAAAAAATGAGACGATGTTGATTTCTATCAATTTTAACACATTCCTACAAAGTTCCAATTTGCTACGATGAGGTTTCATCATTTGAATTCAGTTTGACAAACATTACATGAGATTTGATATCCTTTTGAACAAGGAGTTTCAAGATTCATCTTATAGTGAGGTTTTCCCCAATCAAGAGGGCGTTCATGGTGTATTGATGGCTGAGATGAATTATGAAGTAGGGTCTGTAAATTCTGAATCAATTCAAAAACACCAGACACTGTCTGTTGAATTGAAAGAGCATGTAATCAAATGCCGATGACTTTGATTGAATTCTCATTGAATGCTCTTGCTTTGCAGTTTTCACTGTCATCGTCGGTATATGTCCGTCGACTTTCATTCCAGAAATTGTATTATCGGGAATTTGATGAAATTGAGGTATTACGGGGCGGCCGATCGGGGTAACGACAGGTTAATTGTCAACCTCATAAAAGTGCTACATTTTGTGGGATAAGATTGCAATTGGGAAAGCAGGGGAATCAGTGACGAAGACTGTTCTGTAATGCCTGAGTCCACACTAATTGATTGGTTTCTGATCTCACAGAAGAGTAATCTGAGAGTGATCTTTGAGAGACTTTAAATATACATCCCCAAAGGTTCTTGGTTGAATTCGGTAATGTCTCTGGTTTCATGATTAATTGAAGTTGGAAGATAATGTTGGAATAGACGAAGTCTGAAAATTGCTTTACGATTTAGATTGATAGGTGATTGCAAGGGTATTCAATATCCATGAATCTTGTATCTGAATTACTTGATCAAGCGGTTCTCAACTATGAGCAATTCGTTATGGATCAGGAACTTAGACCAATTCAATGGTATATACTCTAATTCCGCAATGCCTAATTGTGATCAGATTCCAAAACGATAACTATAGCAGGGAAGATGTATCCAGAAGACCCTATAGTTTTAGGATAAGAGAGTCCAGAATAAGATTGGTTACCCTCAAAGAATCCTTTTTCATCAATAGTCATTGCCTTAAATTTTTGGTGAGTTGTAGTTTACAATAATTGAATGGAACTTAATTGATTTGTACTGATTAAATCCTGTTTTCAATTAATATCCAATTATCTGCTACCTGAAAAGCTACCCAGTTTGTATCAAAGTCGACTATTAGTCGTCACGAATTTATTGCTTCTTAAAGTGCGCTCTGGCGTTTTTCTTAACTGGTTTATCGGGTAACTATACCGTCACTCTTAGTTCTGTTTGCATTGACAGCTACTCACTTCCAAGTAGCATCAGCGCAACAGGCATCTCTGAATCTCATTAATTCTGAGTCAGGAGTAGATCTGTATGAGTTAAATGTTCTCTGGGGAGATTCTGAGCCTAACATTGGCGGACTGTTGGAGGTGTCCAAAGTCTTGAAATTAGAGTCCTTATCTCCGCCCCATGTTCAGGTAGTAAGTTCTGAATATGATGAATTTCCCTATGACAATATCCTAAATATAGGCACAGAGCCAGCCGGTGTTTTTGGATTGGGACTTTCTCGGAAAAAACCGACCGCCACCCTCATTGCCCGCCTTGTAACCTATGACTCTACATCCTCAAGATTAAGGCGTTATCGGCATATGAGAATTGCTGTAGCCTCTCAAAATGGAGTCCAATCTGCAAAAAATATAACCGTATCAGAAAACCCTCATCTGAATGTGGGCCGTAGTGTACTTGCCGATGGAAACATGTTCAAGATTGTTATTCGTGAAACTGGAATGTATCGGATTGATCGAACATTTCTTGAGTCCCTGACTGGGCTTCAATCCGACGTTCAAAACATTGATCCTCACCAGATCAGAGTCTTCGGCAATGGAGGTGCTCCAGTTGCTGCCCTTAACAGTGCTCCACGAATCGCCGACTTAATTCAGAATCAAGTATTCGTTCAGGGAGGTGGGGATGGAAGTTTTGATGAGGGCGATGCAGTATGGTTTTACGGTAAAGGGACATCTGGATGGGTTAGCAAAATATTGACGGATTCACGGGGAAGAGTACTCACTGATCCCCAGGGAGAACCTATCAGAGAATGGTCGCATTATGTTCACCCGTTTGATTCAACTAACTATTATTTCCTTGATTTTGGGATTAGTGAAAACGATCTTTTTGAGCAGGAAAACTTTCTGAATTTACCCGCAACTGATGTGATGTCTGAAGTACAGGGGAGATATTTCATTGATTTAGATGAATATTTATGGGGGCGAGAGGGGGGACATTCGGGGCATACTTGGGTAAGTACAATTATACAAGGACCTGGACCGGGACGTACGATCTTCCAAGATTTACAACTTCCAGGACTTGCCTCTGGTGTGATCCAATACCAAATTAGAGCCGCGATTCAAAGTAATCCTACGGCAATGCTTCATTACAGAGATAACAACCGAACACTTTTTAGTGCTAATTTTGGCTCATTATTCAATTCTCCGACCTCTCCAATTGCTCGTTCTGGGATTTCAGAGTTTAGCGATGATGTCACTTCAGGTCAAGCGATTAATCTCATTGCAGATTTAGAAGATCAAGTCGGTGGACCCCAGGCTGCGCTTGATTGGGTAAGATTATTTTATCCTAAATCGTTACAAGCACATCAGCAACCTCTTCAATTTTCAACTCCGCTTGCAGAAATGGGCACATTCACATACTCATTGTCTGGGTTTAACGGAGCCCCAATTATTCTTGATGTCACTGAACCAGGGCACTATCGCTGGCTAGGCACGCAACCTGAGGGTAATAATTTTCTTGTGCAGGTCACAGCTAATTCTAAGGATCAACCTAGAGAGCTGATTGCATTTACTCCAGATCAAGTTCAATCTTTGAATGCCTCCTTAGCGTGTGGAACTCTGTGTAATGTCCCCTCTCAAAATCTTCATGGCATTCAATCTTTTCCAGAATTTGTGATTATTACACCATCCCAATTTCTGATACAGGCAAACGAATTAGCCGATCGTCGGAGTGCTGAGGGAATGACAGTAGAGGTTGTAGATATAGCTGAAATATACAATGAATTCTCTGGTGGGCAGCAGGATATTCGAGGGATTCGAGATTATCTTAAATTCATTTATGATAGAAGTCCTGACGAAGATCGCTTGCTTAAATATGTTCTGCTTTTTGGTGATGGACACTATGACTATCGGAATCTGGATCCTTCGGCTACCTTTCCGAATCTAATTCCACCATTTCAGACTGCGGAATCTTGGAATCCTGAGGCATCCTATACTACAGATGATTATTATGGCTTATTGGATGATAATGAAGGACTCTGGCCTTTTATTCGGGGGACATTTCGGGGAGTTGATTCCAACCTCAACGAGAGGGTTGATGTTGGAATTGGGCGATTCACAGTTCACACAATTGAAGAAGCTCAACTGATGATTGACAAAATTATTCACTACGAGAATCCAGAAACGTTTGGAGCATGGCGTAATCGATATATATTTTTGGCAGATGATGGTCCAACAGGTACCACTGGGCTTCAGAATGATAGAGATCTTCATACACAAAATACTGATGTAGTCGCCGTGTCTGTTGCAGAGCTTGTTCCTGAGGTGAATCAGCATAAAATTTATGCACTTTCATATCCGAGGCAATTCTTGAATACTTGGCGTATCCCTGCTGCCCGCCAGGACTTACTGACAAGTATTGATGAAGGTACTTTGGTCGTGAATTTTAGTGGGCATGGAGGAGAGCGTGGTTTGACACAGGAAAACCTATTTACAGTTGAAGATTCAAGGAGCCTACAGAATTATGATAGACTTCCAGTATTTATCACAGCGACCTGTTCGTTTGGAAGGTGGGATCTTGGGAATGAGCAAACTGGGGCAGAAGAATTACTCCTTAATCCTGCTGGTGGAGCCATTGCATTGTTGACTACAGTACGGACGGTCTATACGTCTGGCGATGCAACAACATTAAACGTAGGATTAAATGTTGCTCTCAATGAAGAACTATTCAAACGTGAACCAGATCACCTACTTCCGAGATTAGGTGATGCATTACGAAGAACCAAAAACCGAAGAGTTGGCTATGAAGGGAATAATCGGAAGTTTAATCTCTTAGGAGATCCTACACTACGTTTAGGACTTCCTGCGGACTACGCAACGATCACCCACATCAATGGGGATGACCTATCCAATGCCCCTAGGAGAATGCGGGCATTAGAAAAAATAGAGTTATCTGGTGAAATTCGCAATGGCAATGGAACGGTTGATGAATCGTTTAACGGACATGTATCACTCATGGTGTTTGACGCATTAAGGCAGGTGCCGATACCGCGCGAGATTCTTCGCTACATGCCACAACCCTACTATGAGGTTCGTGAAGATCTTATTTGGCGGGGGAGAGCACTGGTGCGAAATGGTGAATTTTCAGCAAGATTCGTCGTTCCCAAAGACATCGCATATGCCGATCAGCCTGGGAAGATTACGATTTATGCCAGTGGTGAGGATGAGCATTTCAATGGCTTTGCAGATAAATTTATTGTCGGTGGAACCTCAGATGATGCCGCAAATGATGTTGATGGGCCAGACATTGAATTGTATTTAGGTGATGAGACATTTACCAGCGGAGGATTATCCACATCAAATCCTGAGATATTTGCTCGTATTTTTGATGAAAGCGGAATCAATACAGTAGGTGCTGGCATAGGACATGAAATGCTACTCATTATTGACGAAAATGAAATGGATGCGATAAACATTGGGAATCTTTATGAAACCGATGAAGGCTCATTTCAGAAAGGATCCGTATCTTATTCATTTGATGAGCCTCTGTCTCCCGGGCATCACTCTTTGAGTCTCAGGGCGTGGGATGTGTTGAACAATTCTGGTGAGTCAACAGTTGACTTTGTTGTTACTGATACTGAAGAATTGGTCATTAGGAATGTATTTAACTATCCGAACCCAACAACAGGACCTACACGATTTGTTTTTGAGCATAATCAAGTCCCTGGGACACCAGTTAAAGTACTTGTGCGTGTGTACACGCTCGCTGGACGACCAATTAAAAACCTTGAAGCGGAGGATCTATTGCCCGCAGGGCCAATGCAGATTCCATGGGATGGATTAGATAATGATTATGCAAGATTGTCACCTGGCGTGTATTTATACAAGTTGAGAGCTGAAACCATGGGAGCTGAGGCGATCCATGTTGCTGAAGTCATTGAAAAACTTGCCATAATTCGTTAATCTCATTAATTTTGACACTTTACCTTACTTAAGGAAATTGACATGAAGAACTTAAATTTTAGATCGTTTAACATTTTCGCAATTATGTTACTGGTTATAGGAGCCAGTTTCATTCAGAATTCAAAAGCCCAGACTGGTGCAGCGGCAGTTGTATTTCTAATGATTGAGCCAGATAGCAGGGCTGCAGGTATGGGCAATGCAGGTGTAGCTCTTGCCGATAATGCGAATGCTTTGTTTTGGAACCCTGCAGGCTTAGCAGATCAAGTCGGCACAGAAGTTGCCTTGACCCATAGCAACTGGCTACCTGAGTTGACATCAGATCTCTTTTTTGAATATCTTGTTGCAAAGCATAATATCAAAAATTGGGGCACGATTGGTGCTCATGTCACGTTCTTGAACCTAGGTGAGCATGAACATCGTGATGAAATCAATACTGATCTGGGGACATTTCGGTCGTACGATCTTTCTGTGGGAGTTTCCTATGGATTAAAGGTCACCAGAAACCTTTCGCTTGGAACTGGGATTCGTTGGATCCGATCAAACTTGGCTAATGTCAGTGTCGGAGCTCAAGAGACCGAGCCTGGCGTGTCAGTGGGAGTTGATATTGCAGCACTTTACAAATTCCCAGAGTTTTATCTTGGCACCATTGGAGGCCAGTATAACCTCGGATTTAACTTATCCAATATGGGTCCTAAAATTCAGTATTCTGATAGTGAGCAGGCAGATCCAATTCCGACACTCTTTAGATTCGGTCAGGCCATTACATTTGAGTTTGATAGCTACAATAAATTCACACTTGCAACCGATGCATCCAAGATCCTTGTTCGTCAGCGAGTAAATGAAACATGTATTGATCCTGCTGTTCCAGAGACTTGCACGACTGAGTATTCTTCCGATCCGTTTTACAAAGCAATATTTAGTGCTTGGTCTCCCATTGAAATCGTCAGTTCAGCTACAAATGACGATGATGAGGAAGAGGTACAAAATCTCTCAGTCTTTGATCAACTCCTGTTATCGGCAGGTTTAGAGTATTGGTATAATGATCTCTTTGCAATTCGGGGGGGATATTTTTATGAGAACCCCTATAACGGGAATCGTGAATTTATGACTTTCGGGGCCGGCATCCGGTATAATATTGTGGGAGTTGATTTTTCATACATCTACGCATTAAAAGAGAATCATCCACTAGCTAATACAATGCGTTTTTCACTCCTACTGAACTTCGCCCGATAGCATTGATCAAAGCCTTGCAGGTATGAGGTGGCTAATTATTTGGACGTTCTGTGTAATGTCCATACGACAGGCGGCCTATGCCCAGATTGTTGAGCCAGCGAATTCATCCTATAATGTCGTAGCATTACGTGTTGAATTTGCGCCAGATACTACACGGTTTACAACAGGCGATGGTACATTTTCTGGTTTGGATTATGGGCTTGATCCTAAGGTAGATCCCTTACCGCATGATGGAACTCACTTTGAAGCACATCTGGATTTTTTGGAGCATTATGTAGAAACTGCTAGTTCTGGAAAGACTCAAGTGAATACATTCCTTATCCCAGAAATTATTCAGCTACAACGAGATATGGCTTCATATAGCCCTATCGGAGAAGATTCCGATAGTGATTCTGAACTATCAAAGCTTGCTGAACTGGTTACCGATGCGTGGAGCGAGGGCGATCGTCTAAGTAGGTTTGATCCAATGGATCTGCCGAATGATAAGACGGGGTTTATAGTGTTTCATGCAGGCGTTGGGAGAGATATTGAACTGATCGGAACGACACTTGAAAAGACTCCCCAAGATTTACCATCTTTGTTTATGAGTTCTAAATTGCTCAGTCGGTTAGGTGTAGAAGGATTAGAGTTCAAGGGAATACAAGTAGATCATTCAATGATCATACCGCGAACAGAAACTCGCTTAGGTGTAAATACCATTACCGATGAGCCGTTTTTATTGGAATTATCCATCAATGGATTATTAGCTGCCAGCTTTTTGAGCTTTTTGGGTGTCCCTGACTTATTTAATACCGAAACTGGTGAATCAGTGATAGGGCCATTTGGTCTCATGGATCCTCTTGGAATTTTTGCATACGGGGGGTTATTTCCTCCGCTTCCGAGCGCATGGACTCGTTCAGCCTTAGGATGGGCATCTCCTAGCTTGATTACTGAAACGGGTACTTTTGATATTGCCGTCAATGAAGTGGCCAGAGTTGACGTTTCTCAAGCGGAATATTTTTTGATAGAAAACCGCGTTCGGACCCCTGAAAACAGTGGACTTGAATTGAAAATTTCAAATCATGGAATGATCTCAACGCAGAATATTTCTGGGGTTAGTGAAGACTTTAATCGATTTAATGTGGATGCATTTCAGGGTGGGGTTGTCACTGAGGTCAACTCCTATGATTTTGCACTCCCAGGCTGGGATGCCGATGGGAATCAATACAATGGAGGAATCCTTATTTGGCATATTGATGAGCGTCAATTAGAGACGACACTTAATAATGATCCAGCCAGACGAGCAGTTGATATTGAAGAGGCAGATGGTGCACAAGATATCGGGTTTGATGGCAATATAGGCTCGCCATTTGATTTCTATTTCGAGGGTAACCCGTCAAGCGTATCTCTTCCTTCTGGCCGTATCATTACGTTATATGAGAATCGCTTTGGATCTGATACCTACCCAAACAGCCTAACCAATGCAGGGGGTAATAGTTTTGTGACGATTGAGAATTTTTCAGCACCTGGGACTGTCATGTCCTTTACAGTTACAAGGAATCAAGAAGCATCTCTAACAAGCCTGCCTGCGATTACACTTAATTCAATGATGGGAGTAAATGGAAGCGTCACTAGAATAGGGGAGACAATTGCTATATATTCCGGAAGCGAGGTTGTGATTCCCGAAATCGGTCAATTGAGTTCCTTTATTCGACCAGTATTTAGAGATAGGGAAATCACAACGCTTACATCTGAAACCAATGATCTTTTCAAGTTCAATCGTTATGAATTGAATGATCGACAGTTGGAATTGGTAACTTCAATAGAGCTTCCAAGCCAACTGCCTCCAGTGGGCCCAGTGGTTTATCATCAACAAGCGAATTATATCTTATTCTCAAAAGATGAGCGCTCTCAAATCGTTAGGATCACAGCAAATCATTCTGTTAACATCTATAATTTCAATGAGGGCAGTATCGGATTGGCGTCAACAGATTCAGATATATATGTTGTTGGGCGATCTCAAACGGGCCCTCTTGATGATACTCCTCAATGGCGATATCAACTTGATAGCGAGGTTGGATTCCCAGTGATGGGACGTGATAGAACAGGGTTATGGGGTGCGATTCCTCAGTCCAAAAACTTGCTTCTATTACTACCTGATGGAAGCACGATTAATATAGCATCAACCACATATGTAGGAGAGGAAGTTTTTTCTAAGGCAGTGGCTATGGCGGACATCAATGAAGATGGAATTCTAGACATTGTCACGAGTGCCGGCCATCATATACTGGCTTTTTCACAGGGGGGGGCGCTACTGCCTCCATTTCCAATTCAGATGGGCGCACCGGTAAATCATGCTCCCTTAGTGTATGATTCGGATAACGGAATTGGAGTGATTGTGGGAGCAGCCGATGGAAATATTTATGGTTTTGAAATAGAGCAGGGCGGAGATCCGATAAATGGCTTCCCACTTTCGGCAGGTTATGCAATTAGTGCGACACCATTAATTTCAAGTGATACTTTAACTGTGGTTACTCAAGACGCTATATTAAGAAGATATATTATGGGAAATAATTTGAATGTAAGTTGGGGAGAGCAGTATGGGGGCCCTACAAATCTGAGCTTTGTCTCTCTGACTTCTGAAGGGGTTGTATCCCCAACACTTTTGAATTTTGAAGAGACCTATAATTGGCCAAACCCAATTCGTGATGGTGCGACCTTTTTTCGGTCTATGACCAGTGAGCCCTCTGATATCACTGTGACCGTGATTGATGCCGCTGGGTCACTGGTTGACTCATTTAATTTTTCTACATCCGCTGGAACATCTCATGAAGTTCAATGGCAGACTGATGCGGTCAGTGGAATTTATTATGCTAGGATTCAGGCTGTCTCTACTTCGGGAAGAAAAGATTCCCTAGTCATCAAATTAGCAATTATTCGATGAGGAATTTGTGACTAAATGATGGATGTAAATTGTTTGGACTACTGACCGTAATGCGATTGTTCTTGAAGTGTATTTATTGCCTGATAGTCATCATAATTGGCATAGGATCTTCACATGCGCAGGTCTCTCCGAGTTTATTAGATTTTGCCCGTCCATCCCTTGATTGGTATGAGATAGAGACCACACATTTTAAGATTCTTTTTCACGCTGATGAAGAGAATGGAGGAGCGAGCCGTTCAGCACAGGTCACCGCACGCATTGCTGAGGAAGTCTATCATCCGATCACCGAGCTGTATGGACATGAGCCATCTGGGAAGGTTCATATCATCCTCAAAGATTATGAAGATTACTCAAATGGAGCCGCATTCTTTTTTGATAACAAAATTGAAATCTGGGCACCTGCATTGGATTCTCCACTACGAGGAGCACACGATTGGCTCAGGAATGTGATTACGCATGAGTTCACACATATCGTACAGGTTCAGGCCGCCATGAAACTCCCGCGATCAGCTCCATTCGGGTATATTCAGATTATAGATTACGAACAGGTGCGTCGCCCCGATGTATTGTATGGCTTTCCGAATGTGTTAGTCAGTTATCCAATCATGGGATTGACCAATCCTGCTTGGTTAGCTGAGGGGACTGCGCAATTTCAGGACGAGCACCTCCACTATGATCAATGGGATTCTCATAGAGACATGCTCCTTCGTACGAGGGTTCTTAGTGGCCAAACCATGAGTCTCAGAGAGATTGGGAGTTTCTATTCAAAGAACAGTCTTTTAAGAGAAGGAGTCTATAATTATGGATTTGCATTCACAATGTATTTAACCAATACCTATGGGACAGGTATTGTATCAGACATTACAAATCATTTAGGCAGATGGGATACGTGGAGAGTAGAAAAAGCGATTAAATCCGCAACTGGGGTTAACGGAAGAGAAATCTATAACCGATGGATTGATCAGTTGGAACAATCCTATCAAAATGCAGTCGCTCCAATAGAGAACTCACTTGTGAAAGGTCATGTCATTGAATCCGCAGGTTTTGCTAATTATTTTCCACGTTTTTCCCCTGACGGATCTAAACTTGCATTTATCTCAAACCAAGGGGAGCATTATGGTAGAGTTAGCTTGTATGTAAAAGACTTAGCTGAAGATACCCAAGTTGCGTATGATCTGGATATGGGAGTTTTTGACTACATCTGCTCTATGGGTCATCGAGTTAGAACCAATGTTACAGGAGGTGCGTCATGGCATCCAGATGGGAACGCGCTTGCTTATGCCAGACAGCGCACCACCCCAGAAGGCTATCTGTATACAGATCTTCATCTACTGAATTTAGAGTCACAAAAGTCTACCCCTCTCACACATAATGCCCGTGCATCTCAGCCAGCCTGGAATGCCACAGGTAGCAAAATCGTGTATGTAACATCTCATGATGGGACTAGCAATCTTTGGCTATTGGATATTGAGTCTAAGAATAGGACTGCTATCACCAATTTTTCAAATGGGACTCAGGTCAGTAGTCCATCCTGGGATGGCGAATGGATCTATTTTGCCCAACTCAACCCAGGAAATCACGGCAATGATCTGTGGAAAATAAAATTAGATGGTTCAGAACCCACTGAAATCTTAGCTACGGAGGCTGATGAACGCTCACCTGTCATGTCTAATGGGGTCATGTATTATGCTTCTGACATGAATGGAATCTATAACCTTTATGAAATGAATGGGGAGATTCCTCAACAGTTGACGCAGGTGATGGGTGGGGCATTTATGCCAGATATTTCTCCAGATGGTGCAATTGCTTATGCGGATTATCAGTGGAATGGATACAAGATTGCATTAATAGATGATCCAGTGACCATTGAGTCGGAATTTACTTATTCGCCACCTGAGTTCATTACAAAAACCATGGACTCCCATCAGTCATCCAGCGATTCCGACATTCATCCAATCCATCTTGATGATCTGTCAGTCGCCATTGATCAGCAGACCCCTATCGGGGTTGATTCATTCTCTGTCTCAAAATATAGTGCTGATTTTACAAGATTCTCAATTAATCCCGTCATTAGACTTGATCAGTATGTAGAGCGGCAGTTAGAAGGCCGTATTCAGGGAAGGGTAGAGTCTTTTTGGCGGAATCTGAAATTTGGAACGTATGTCTCTTCCAGAGAGGTTCTTGAAGGAATGAGCTTATTCGGAGGGTTTTTGATTGGGCCTGGATCACATGAAGATGGACAATTCTTTGCCCCTGCAAATCTACTGGCGTTGGAGCGTGATGCATTTCTTCAATTTGATTACTCAAAAGGATTTAGGTTTATATCAAAGAGATGGTCTCCTCATGTTTCTATACAGCTCTTCAATATCCAGAGGATGGTTGAAAATGGTTTGTCAATAGAAGAGCATCCCTGCACAGCCTGTCTGCCAGAAACAACCAATGCAGATTTAACCTATGGTCTGTGGGAGGGCAATATCTATATTCGCAGTAAGATCAATCGCAGTATGGTCTTTGAGATTGGGTATCGTTATAGCCCATATCGCGTCACGACCAATCGATTTTATTCAAGAGAGTTGACCGATTGGATTCCGAGTACGTCATCACGGTATTATATAGGACGTAGTTACATGGCTAATGCTTACATTGAATTATTACGACCGCACCGTGAATCTGATATGTTTACGACGGGAATTAAAATTACTGCTTCGTATCAACGGGAGAGGGGGCGATTACTTGAACAGTTCGATATCAAAGATGGACAACTAGTGCCTGTTTATGGAACGACGACGCTTAACCGCGTCACATTAGATTTGGATGCTGGGCTTCGATTGCCGGGCACCATCAATCATACCGCTCACGGTTTAACATTAAATTTCAGAGGGTCAACAATCTTTGGAAAAGATGCCGACTCATTTTATAATGATTATGTAGGCGGACTTTCTGGCGCAAGAGGTTATCCATTTTATGGGTTAGGTGGAACTGAGACCTTGTGGCTACAAACGGCATGGACTGTTCCTGTATTGCCAGATATCAAGCGACAGGTTGGCCCAATCTATTTTGATAAGGCGTTCATGCGATTTTATGCAGATGCTGGCAGGGTTCTACCAGAAAGCAAAGCCTTTCGTAAAGATATAGGGGCGGAATTGCGACTGATGTTAGGGAGTTACTATCTATTACCTACGGCGCTTTTTGTTAGTGCAACCTATGGGCTTGACTCATTTGAGATTCAGTTGGACGATGCGTTTATTTCGACTCAACCCACTGTTCGTTATGGTGAAGACTTCCAATGGCATTTTGGAATCTTGTTTGGATTTGATAATTGATGGTAATTATATAAGTGGGTTACTCACGTATATAATTCCCATTTATTTTGTAGGTTAAAACTCATCCTTTTTCTTATTGTAGGCTTAGATTTTGAGATATTTCGGTGGTTCTGAATCCCGACTGGATGTTCTCACCAAGATACCAGTAAATTGCATTGGGCAATCATTGTTGATTTCAGAATCTAATGCATTAATTGGACGGGTCGTGAGCTAGCATCGGATTTGATTTATCGGTAGGGCGAACACTCAGTCGGAACAAAAAGCCTACTTATCCGTTAGTACGTTGTTCATCTCTGGGTTTAAATCGTGTGAAAATTTGGCTACTCAAATTCAAATTAGTGAAGGACAAATTTTATCGGGCTCAATGTTCAACGAGCCTAAGCGTGTGGAGACGGTCAAGAAGGTGGCGGCAGATACTTGGCAATTAGGCTTAGTTGGTGAGCGATCTCAAAAATTCAAGCGGGTCATACTGTCCACTGATGAATTATCAGATGTAACGATCTCTGATTCTATTCTTTCTTTTACGGGTGAAGGGCGACTGTTACAAACTGCCCTTCAAGCCTATTCGCTGGGTATTGCCTACGAGTTTGACCCGTACTTCGGTCTTTCTCTTTCGCGTGTAGATCCACTCCCGCATCAGATAGAAGCCGTGTATGAACATCTACTCAAAACTCCAAGAGTTCGTTTTTTGCTTGCCGACGACGCTGGGGCTGGCAAGACGATCATGGCGGGACTTTTGATTCGAGAACTTAAACTTCGGGGTATTATTGAGCGTATTTTGGTGGTCTGCCCAGCTAATCTCTCATTTCAATGGCAACGTGAATTAAGGGAAAAGTTTGACGAAAAGTTTTTAGTGTTTAAGGGTAGAGATATCCGTGATCAATTTGGTGTTAATCAATGGATGGAGCAAACCCAAGTCATTACCTCGCTTGATTTAGCCAAGAGGGATGATATTCTGCCTGGATTACGGCAGGTACATTGGGATCTTGTTATCATTGATGAAGCACATCGGATGTCAGCAAGAGATGAATCTCATAAAAGTCAGCGTTATCGTCTTGGGGAGTTACTACGCGATAGCACGGATCATATTTTGCTGTTAACCGCTACACCCCACAAGGGAGACCCTAAGAATTTTACATTGTTTTTGGAACTTCTTGATCAAGATGTCTATGCAGATGTCAAATCAATTCAGGAGGCTATGAATCGCAAGCGTGCACCATTTTATTTGAGGCGTACGAAGGAATCAATGGTTTATTTTCCTGAAATACAAGAGGATGGAAGTTGGGCCACAAATCCAGTTTTTACGAAAAGAATTCCACATACCGCCGGATTTTTAATTGATGATCTTGAATGGAATCTTTATCAAAAGATTACAAAGTTCGTGAAAGAACAAAGTCGCCGCGTGGCCAATGAAAATAATCCCAGAGCACGTGCAGTTGGTTTTTTGATGTCTCTTTATCAACGGCGTTTAGCGTCAAGTATCCATGCCATCAAGCGATCACTTGAAAAACGAGCGAAGAGATTAGAGAAAAGCTTAAAACATGCACAAGATCTAACCAAAACGGCCCCGTTAGATTTGCCTACCTACGAAGAACTAGAAGAGTATGAAGATGATGAGCGAGAGCGATTAGAAGAATTATTAAATGCAGTTACACTGACTGAGAGGTCCGAGGATGTACGCGAGGAAGTGGCTCAATTATTGGAACTTGCTGAAGATGCAAAGGTCGTACAGGAGGCAGGGACCGAGGCGAAGCTTCAGTGCCTTCAAAAGGTGTTGAGAGATAATGGCTTTTTTGAATATCCAGATCAGCGCCTGCTAATCTTTACAGAGTTTCGAGATACACTTGATTATCTAGTAGAGCAGTTGAGCGAATGGGGTTTTAAGGTGGGATGCATTCATGGTAGCATGAAGCCCGGCTCGCGAGATGAATCTGGTACGCGTCTTTTTATGGAACAGGAATTTCGGGATGGCACCGTTCAGGTATTGGTGGCTACTGAGGCAGCAGGTGAGGGCATTAATCTTCAGTGCTGCAATATTCTGTTCAATTATGATATTCCTTGGAATCCAAATCGTCTGGAACAGCGCATGGGGAGAATTCATCGTTATGGGCAAAAGAAAGATTGTTTAATTTTTAACTTTGTGGCTCAAAATACCATTGAGGGGCGTGTACTGGACCGATTGTTAGATAAACTTCAAGAAATCCGTGACGCATTAGATGATGATGCCGTATTCAATGTCATTGGGGAGGTGCTTCCATCTGCACACATAGAGCGAGTCCTTCGGGATTACTATTCAGGACAGCTTGGTGATAATGATCTTGAGGAAACGTTATTAAAAAATATTGACGAAAAACATTTTAGGGATATATGTCAGACGGCTTTAGAAGGATTAGCGACAAAGAGACTCAATCTTAATTTACTGAATGAACGTCGTGCACATGCCCAAGAGCGGCGGGTCATCCCCGAAACCATTGCAAGATTTTTGGTAGAATCGGCTAAGCAAGCTAATTTGTCTTTGCAGCCAGTTTCCAATTTAGAATATGCTTTTCGTGCGGGTCCTACTCCCCAGAGTTTGAAGAAATATGAATTTGATGAGGACTGGAATCTATCAGAGCTGTCTATTCAGTATTCTCGTATATCCACGGATCGTCATATTGCTGAAACCAACAACTTAGAGTGGATTCACCCGAGGCACCCACTGTTTGAGTCCCTGCGAAGGTCCGCTTTTGATCGTGGGCAGGATGCTTTTGCCAAGGGTGCATGCTTCCACTCCCTTGCTCATGAAAAGCCAGCACGGCTTGACTTTTATCAATCTCAGATTGTTGATGGTCTTGACAAAATCATCCATGAACGTTTATTTGTAATAGAGTTGACCGAAGGGAATCCTCCCCATCTTCGTGGACCAAGTGTGTTAGGAGATATGACAACTACCAATGTTCCAGAGCAACTTCCACTGGTTGCGAGTTTACCCGAAGACATTGAATGGGTGAATCAAAATATTCTCTCCCCTTTCAGAGAAGAAGTTCATGCTGATCGTGTGGCTGAGATCAAGAGAATTAGTGAACATGTTGAGATCTCACTGACTGAGGTTTTGGCTCGGGTTGATCTCGAAATTGGCCGAGCTGATGAAGATAAACGTAATCAGGTCCCCGGTGCTGAGGGGCGCTTAGCCAAGGCCGAGCGGCGCCACAAAAATGCTTTACTGCGCCGCGAACGCCGCCGTGCGGAGCTTGAACAACAACAATCTATGACGCTTCAGGGCTTTCGTCGGCTGGCAAGTGTGCTTGTTTTACCTCATCCAGATCGAGGAATTTTGGATGCCCGACGCTTGCGCCCACATCCAGAAACAGAAATGACGGCTATGCGGATTGCCATAGAATACGAAAAATCTGAGGGTCGTCAAGTCAAAGATGTGCATAAGGAGAATCTTGGTTACGACATCACCAGTCATGATCCAGAATCTGGCGAGTTACGTCTGATTGAGATTAAGGGACTCGCCAATCCTACAGGGAGCATTTTGCTCACACCAAATGAGCGGCGGGTTGCTGAGGATCGTAGGGATTGTTTTTGGCTATATATTGTGACCTGTTGTGCAACATCTGAACCTAAACTTCGGCCCCCTATCAAGGATCCTGCACGTTTTTCTTGGCAAAAGGTCACCAAGGTTCAGCATTACTGGTTGGATATTAACGAAGTCGCACAATTGGAAGATAGTGCGTAATTATTATGTATCTTTGATTTTCATAATAGGGTTAGTGACCATGACTAATTTGGATAATAAATCGGATACATTGGATCAGCGATACCAGTTGTTTTTTGATGTTGTATCTGGGATTGTCAACACGGCCCGTGGATATACTGCAAGGTCTGTCAATTCTATCATGACGGCGACTTACTGGCTGATTGGTCAATATATTGTTGAATTTGAGCAGAATGGTCATGATCGTGCCAATTATGGCGAGGAGGTTATCAGACGTTTAACGTCTGATCTTACTGCTCGTTATGGAAGAGGATTTTCGGTTCGGAATCTCTGGCTGATGAGATCTTTTTTTCTATCTCATCAAGAACGGCAGACGGTGTCTGCAGAATCTGGTAATGTTCAAAAAAGGAAGAGCGATTGATCGTGATCATATGATCAGACCTGAAGAAGCATTTAAGGATCCGTATATCCTAGAAATCTTAAATCTTAAGGATCAATACTCCGAGAGTGACTTAGAAGAAGCATTAATCAAGCATTTGGAAACGTTTTTTCTTGAATTAGGTAGAGATTTTTGCTTTATGGGACGACAGCGACGACTCCGTATAGGTGATGCGTGGTATCAAGTGGATTTAGTGTTTTATCACCGTAGACTAAAATGCATAGTGATTATTGATTTGAAACTAGGGAAATTCATTCATGCCGATGCTAGTCAGATACACCTCTACCTGAATTATGTTAAGGAAAACTGGGTTGAGGAAGGAGAAAATCCACCTATCGGATTGATTCTATGTGCCCAAAGAGACGAAACGGTTGCACAATATGCTCTGGACGGATTACCCAATAAAATTATGGCTTCCGAATATCGAACGGTTCTACCAGATGAAAAACAAATAACGACCGAAATTGAGCGGGCTCGGATAGCAATTGAAACATCAGAAATAGTGTCAGAATCTAATTTGAGTTTGGCTGAGGTGGATCAAGGTTTTCTAAATAATACTGAGGAGATTGAATGATTCCGAGAGAGTGCAAGCGACTTGCTGAGGTTGATTTCCCGATTGCCGAGGTTTCCTATGCAGCTATACATGAGAACAAGAGAGTAGGTCATCCATCTGGACTACATTCTTGGTGGGCTAGACGCCCTTTACCTTCATGTCGAGCCATACTTCTGGCTTTATTGCTGCCCGATCCATGTGACCCTCATTGCTCAAATAAATTTAAAGAGAAGGCACGAAGAATTTTATTAAGTAAGGACGGTAAACCTGGGGACTGGAGCAAAACAATTGAATCAGATGAGGGGCTTCGAAAAATCATCCTGAATTTTATTGCTGATATTTCAGCTTCTGACCATTTTTCGTGCTATAATCATGTTGGGATAAGTCAGGCATTGATAAACGCTGCCTATGACGAAGATATCCCATTAGTTGTAGATCCATTTTCAGGGGGAGGATCAATTCCACTGGAAGCATTAAGAATTGGATGCGAGATTTTTGCTAGTGATCTAAATCCTGTAGCCTGTCTTATTCTGAAGGTGATGTTAGATACTATACCTCGGCACTGCCCTGAGTTAGCCCAAGATTTGGATAAAATTAGTGTACAGATCAAACACCAAGTTGAGAAGAGATTAATTGATCTTTATCCTGTTGATTCTAATGGCGATATTCCAACAGCTTATTTGTGGGCACGTACGGTTCGTTGTGAGGCCCCTAATTGTGGGGCTGAAATTCCGCTCATGCGCTCGTTTTGGTTATGCAAAAAAGCAAAGCGAAAAAGAGCGATACGCCCAATCATAGAGCGTAGTGAAGGTTTAACTCCGTCCGTGAAGTTTGAAATATTTGAGCCAACATCAGATAAGGAAGTTCCCTTAGGCACGGTGACACGTGCGAAAGCCACATGCCTCTGTTGTGGTTCTGTGCTCCCCCCTGACCGTGTACGGGAGCAGCTCAGAAAACAGAAAGGTGGTGCTGATGTCATCTTTGATGAACAAGGTCGCCGCATTGGAGGTGCACGCATGACGGCAGTCGTAACGTTGCGTGCTGGACAGAAAGGACGCTACTATCGGATTGCGAATGATGCAGACTATGAAGCTGTACGTAAGTCACAAGAACGCTTGGATGGAATCTTAAAGGAATGGGAACTTGGCGGAAAACAAGGACTATGTCCAGTACCAGATGAACCATTACCCCCAATTGGAACATTGGGTTTTCGTGTCCAGCGTTATGGGATGATGCAGTGGGGAGACTTGTTTACTGCAAGGCAAAAGGTGGCGTTGGCGGAAATTGCACTGTTTATTCGGACATCACAAATCACTGATACCCTGCGTGAGTTATTGGCATGCTGTTTAAGTCTTTTTTCTCGACAATGTAACGGCAATGCAAGAATGAGGCCTGATTCTTCTGTTGCTCCCGCTTTCGGAATGCAGACCTTACCAATAACATGGTCATTTCCAGAGACTACTTTGTGGGGTGGGCGTTCAGAACACCTTGATGGTGCTATATCTAAGGTGATTTGCATAGTGCAAAGATGGCCCGTACATTCAACAGGGGATGTTCAATTGGCCAACGCATCTAACCACACACTCCCTGATCAATCGGCTGATATTTGGTTTACAGATCCACCCTACTATGATGCAATCCCTTATTCAGATTTATCAGATTTCTTTTTGGTATGGCTGAAGCGAGCTTTACCAGGTAATTCTCTGCTCCAAGATCCGTTTGACCCTTCTAATCCACTTTCTCCTAAGGTAGCAGAGATTGTTCAAGATGAAACAAAAAATAGTGCTAACCAACCAAAGAATCATCTCTGGTTTGAGAAGACTATATCAAAGGCTTTTGGAGAAGGAAGAAGAATAGTAAAGGAAAATGCCATCGGCTCAGTTGTATTTGCTCATAAGACCACTGAAGGGTGGGAGGCATTACTTTCGGGAATGATTCAAGGAGGTTGGACAATCACCGGATCGTGGCCAATTGCAACTGAAACTCCATCACGTCTGCGGGCTCGTGAATCAGCCGCACTGGATACCAGTGTGCATCTAATCTGCCGCCCGCGCTCCGACGATGCATATGTAGGAGACTGGGCAGATGTACTAAGAGAGTTGCCACAACGGGTAACCCGTTGGATGAGCCGCTTGGAAAATGATGGTATTAGAGGGGCAGATTTGGTTTTTGCCTGTATCGGCCCAGCACTTGAAATTTTCAGCCGCTACTCTACCGTAGAGACATCAGAAGGGCGTGAAGTAAAACTCTCGGAGTACTTGGAGAAGGTGTGGGAAGTCGTTGGTCGCACAGCACTTGAACGAGTACTCAGTGATGGCGATGGTTTGGCTGGAAGATTGGAAGAGGATGCACGCCTCACCGCGTTATTTCTATGGACACTTCAGAGTACAAAAACGCCCCGTGATCAAGAGGAAGAAGATGTGTCCGATGTCACCATACCTAACACGAAAGGATTCACACTACCATTTGATGTCGTACGCCGTTTTTCTCAACCCATGGGAATAGATTTGGACATATGGAAAGATACTGTAATTTCTCAACAAAAAGGGGTAGTACGCTTGTTGCCAGTAACGGAACGAATTAAAGTTCTCTTCGGTGAAGATGGAGATAATGTAGCGGCGAAATGGGTTGAAATTGATTCACAGAAAAGGATTCAAGGAGAGCTTTTTAATCAAGTTGATAACGAAGAGAATTTGAAACAATCTCATAGAAGAAAAAAATTTATAGGGAATGATTCAGAATTCAAGACAAATCATCGTACGATATTGGATCGTGTACATATCGCCATGGTATTTCATGCCAATGGTTACACGAATGAATGGAGGGAATTAATTCACTCTGAACAAAGACGCGGTCCAGAATTTCAGAAATTAGCCAATGCACTTTCAGCGTTGTATCCAACTGGAAGCTGGGAAAAACGTAAATTAGATGCGATGTTACCCTATTTAAAACGATAACTGGAAATTCTAATGAAAGAGATCACACTTGAAAAATTCCGTTGCTTTTACGAAAAACAGGTCGCCCAACTTGCTCCTTTAACATTGCTTGTGGGTGACAATAGTACGGAGAAGATCTCCTTTCTGGTTATGATAAGAGCATTATGGGATTGTATTTATTCCCATCAAATTCCGAACTTTAAGGAAGCCCCATTCGACATAGGAAGCTTTGAAGAGATTGCCTATCGTCATAATGGGAGATCTCCACAAGTGTCTACCTTTGGAGGGACACTTCTGTTAGACAATAATTTAGAAGATACATTTGACATTGGTAAAAAATGCCTTGGCTGTGCCAGTCAAAACAAGTTTAAGGAGTAACGGTGTGTTTATATATGAATTTAATGAGGTTCTACCACGTTTTGTGTGGAAACTATTGATTTTGGTTCCACCACATTTATTTTTTCATACAAGATACATTTATAGAATCCTTGTTTCTTCACTCACTAAATTAGGATTTTGCTGGCTATTACAACGTGGAAATAGATAGGAGGCTACATATAGAAGATGTTTATGTATCGAGTTTACAATGCATTATTTATCCCCTGTCCAATGGACAGAGAAAATGACGGAAAAATTAAAGAGATCAAAACTATTGGCAGAGGATACAGAAGATTAAGAACTTCCGCGTTGCTATTCTCTTCTGCTGCGGAGGTTTGGACCTGCACCCACAAATATCGTGATAGAACCATCAGGATTTAATCAATAACCCCAGAGGTAAAATCTATACAACCAATGAAGGTCGTGGAAATTTTTCATCAAGCCACAAAAAAATGTTGGTCAGAAAAGATCTATGCCAGTCAATGAAGTGATATATTAGATGAATAAGGCACATAGTGTATGGCAAATTTCTGCTGGTTCAACACACCGATCGTATGCCGATCAGTTAATTGATTACGGTGTTGCCCTAATTGGACCTGGCGATCCAGGCCCATGGTGCACTGATCGATACGATGATCAGACTGTAATACAATTTGCTACCGAGATACAGGTTGAAGATGTATTACTGCTACGATCAGGAGATCTGATAAAAGCTGTTGGTATCGTTGCTTCTGGGTATCAATACTTACCACAATTTGACGATGTTAATGGGATGGATTTACAACATGGCAGAAGAGTTCGATGGTGCAGACTGTATGATCCGTATAAGATAGATGGACTAAGTGCCCAGTGCTCCAAATTTTCTAAGATTCAGTCAACATGTCTTCTTGATTACGCAAATAGCGCGATCAATTCTCAATTAACAAATTGGAAAACCTGCCCGCTTCCTGATTTACCAGAAGAAGAAACAAGTCTTGAAACATACCCCACAGAGCTTCAAGAATTAGTGGCTCAGGTCAATGATTTGATTGGGCTTTATAATGATTCAAAGTCCTTTGGAAAATCACCTTTGGAGAGTGAAATGGTTGCCCATTACATCATTCCCTTGTTGCGAGCACTTGGGTGGCCCGTGGAAAATATTGCACTTGAATGGTGCAATATTGATGTCTGTTTGTTCAATAAGCTACCAAGAACACCTGAAAACTGCTATTATCTGATTGAGGCAAAAAGGGTGGGAGCATCTATTGAAGATGCAAAGGAACAAGCAGTCGGATATACCAAATCCCTGAAAAATCATTGTGATGTTGTTGTCACAGATGGCATTCGCTATCGCATGTATGAGGCGAGCAAGAATTATGACCAAGTTGCGTATGCAAATCTTGGAAGATTGAAGCAGTCGTCTCTTGACCTATTTAAACGGTTGAAAAAACCATAATCGGAGGAAATTATTTTGAAACCTTGGTATAAAGTTGTTACGCTTCGTGAAGAAGTTCGGGAAGGCCGCTCATTTAGTCCAGATGAGTTTGCTATCGCCCTTGAGCAGGTCGTAGATGGAACGGCTCCGAATGATTATTGTGATCCAGCACAGTTTTTTTCAAGAACATCATTCACAAGTGCCCTTAATGAACACGCCGAAAAAGTACTTCGCCGACTTTCTGGTAAGACCGAAAATACAGCACCTGTCCTTACACTCATCACACAGTTTGGTGGTGGTAAAACACACATATTGACATCCCTCTATCATATAGCCAAAGCTGGGGCAAAAGCCTATGATCTTCCCGGTATATCAGATCTGTTAAGAAGAGCCCAGATCGGAGCCATTCCTAATATTCAAGTGGGTGTATTTGTAGGGAATGCTTGGGATCCTACGGAGGGCAATGAAACACCATGGATTGATTTGGCACGCCAGATTGCTGGTGAAAAAGGCGTAGAAGCACTTGGAACATCTCCCTTGACCGTTCCTGGGACTTCCGCACTCTCGAAAGTATTCGCTTTAGCCGATGCTCCAGTGCTGTTGTTATTTGATGAGGTTCTAAATTTTGTCAACCGTCATCGTGAAATGGCCGATCACTTCCACTCCTTTATACAGAATCTGTCGGTGGCCGTGACCGGAACGACTTCCGCAGTTGCCGTCATTAGTTTACCGCGTAGCCAAGTCGAGATGACTGATTGGGATCAGCAATGGCAGGAGAAAATTACGAAAGTTGTTCGTCGTGTTTCCGAAGATATATTTGCCAATGATGAATCTGATATCAGCGAAGTCATCTGCCGACGATTATTTGAGGATCGCGGGAGTGTACGAGTGCGTAGAGCAATTGCTGAGGTTTATGCCGACTGGTGTTTTCAGCGATCGGATCGCCTGCCTCCAGAGTGGCTAACGGTTGATACGGCACTTAAAGGAGCAAGAGCTAAGGAACATATCATAGAAATATTTGAGACTTGCTATCCATTCCATCCAGCAACCCTTTCAGTATTCAAGCGAAAATGGAGCTCACTATCTCAGTTTCAACAAACCCGAGGCACCCTTGCAATGCTCGCTCAGTGGATATCCGTTGCATCAGAGAATCATTTCAAAGAAGCCCGTAATGAGCCATTGATTACACTGGGGTCTGCACCGCTATATATTCCTAAATTTCGTGCGGTGGTGTTAGGACAGTTGGGTGAATCTAGATTAGATGTAGCAATTAATGCTGATATTGCTGGACCGATCGCACATGCTCGTGCTCTTGATGCGGATACGGCAAAAGATTTAAGAGATATTCACCAGCGCGTTGGAGCAGCTATTTTATTTGAGTCTTCTGGTGGGCAGGTAAATAAAGTTGCTCAACTCTCAGAGCTGCGATTTGCACTTGGGGATGCCAATGTTGATACCACGGCGATTGATAACGCGGCTAACTCTCTTGAGTCAAGATCTTTTTTTATTCGAGAATTAGGGGGTGGATACAAGATTCATCACCAAGCAACTCTCCGAAAGGTTGTCAATGACTATCGTGCGTCATTACACGTAGATACGGAGGTTAAGCCAGCTATTCATCAGTTGATCGACAAAGAGTTTCGTCGTGGTGCAGCTATAAAAACTGTTGTCACTTTTCCAGAAGATAGTTCATCGGTTCAGGATACTCATCATTTGATTCTTGTTATTCTTGATCCCCAAATGGAATGGTCCGATGACGGAAATGTCAAACAGATTGTGAGTCAATGGACAAAGTACCGAAATCAGTCACCAAGACTTTACCCAGGATCATTAGTTTGGTGTGCAAAGTCCCCAGTACGAAATCTTCGCGAAAAAGTCGAAATATGGCTGGCATGGAAAAAAGTAGAAAGTGATATCCATAAAGGAATTCTTGGATCCGATTATGACAGTAGTGAGATTGATAATGTGCAATCTGACGTTAAACAAGCTATCGAGGCCGCAAAGAACGAAGTATGGGCCAGCTATCGCTATGTCATAGTATCGGACTCAAAAGAGAACGAAGGGCTGAAGGTCATAGACCTTGGTGCTGGCCATTCCAGTTCAAATGAAACGATGTGTGGTCGGGTCATTACTGCATTAAAATCCGAGGGACTCCTCAATGAAAATGTAGGGGCTGGATATATTGAGCGGCACTGGCCACCTGCCTTAATGGAAAGTGGAGCTTGGCCACTTAAAAGTTTACGGAAAAACTTTTTGGATGGTTCGCTCACTCGATTAGTCAATCCAGAAGACACCCTTCGGACACAAATTGTCAAATTTGTGACGAATGGGGATTTTGGTTTAGCATCAGGAATGAAGTCTGATGGTAAATATCGCAGAGTTTGGTATAAAGAGCCGATTTCCCTCGAAGAAGTTGAATTTGTGCGAGATGTTTTTCTGTTAACCAAAAAAGAGACACTTGCCAATACAACAGAAATCACTCCTCCAGATCCAGATCCTATCGTTGATCCGCCGCCAACCCCAGACCCACCAATAGTTATTGATCCAACGACAAGTGGAGAAGATACCATACTCAGTGTCTCAGGTACGATGCCATCGGAAACTTGGAGTCGGTTTGGAATTAAAGTAGTTTCTAAGTTGAGATCGCTTATGGATCTTCAAATTGAAATACAAATCTCTTCAAAAGTTAGCTCAAAAAGTGCAGAACATACGAAATCAGACCTACGTAAGGACTTAAATGATTTGGGGTTGAGTGATCAGATCAAGGTAGAGTAATAACTTAGTACATGTTAATCCATACTGACAAAGTGTCATCATAATTTTAAGATATGACTACTTAGATGGATAGATGGATCAACTATTCCTGTCTTCAATCCATTTAAGGAATTTCTGTCCAGACTCTGGAGGACTGGTTCCAAATACTTTGATGACAAATATCATCTATGATTGTACACATAAGTATCCCCACAAAGGTCTCCCGTTTCTTCCATAAAAAATTTGCGGTAATTTACAGGTGCATCTAACACATTTCCTAACTCATCAAAACGAATGGAATGAATTTGAACATTCCTGTCGTTTCTCTCAAAGAACAAAATAGAGACATCCTCAGGTTTGAGATTCGTAGTTCCATCACGGACATCCATCCGAACTCGATCCATTAAATATTCGCTGTGAGTTTCAACGATTAATTGTCGGCCTTGGCCTGAAACCTTGCATAGTAAACTGCCTAGAGCGGCTTGAACTCTTGGATGAAGATGTACCTCAGGTTGTTCAAGTAATGCCATACGATCAGTCTTGGAAGGAGTAATTCCGTCAATGTGGGCAGTACTTGACTTACCCCATACCCTGCATCAATCAAATTTTGTTTGATACCTTTTTCTTTACAGTCGTTCTTTGAATTTGGATCTCAAAGGAAGATGCTTCAAATTTCCCAAGTCGGTTCACATCAATCTCATCAAATATATCTGCCTTTGAACCGAACTACTCTAACTTGTATTTAAAGTTTCTCCATGTCTTACCTCCGTCAAATGCCAAATCAGCCAAAATCAGTGGAATATGATCTGCATCGTTGCCAGATTCAAAGTTGATTGATTGTAGATGCGTTGAGGTTTGGTACGAATCGGTCTATTTGCAAAAGTTTGTTCTTCCTCCGAAGATAACTCCATAAATCTAAAATTCGCGATTAATTCTGAGTCCAAAGAGGAAAAGGATGGAGAACCTATTGATGGGGGTGAGATTTGTGGTTTAATTCGCATAGTCAAGGAAAAATATTTCTGAGATGAGAGATGGTAACAATTGTCTTGATGTCAACAAAGACATGGCATTACTAAGAGCATCCCCGGTCTGAGATACTTCCCAGCTTCCTTGAGGAGTTGTTATATGAATTAATGATTTACCTTCCCCATCTGAGACTTCTTTTAGCCATACACCATGATCACCTAAACATATTTTTGTCGGAACGGACATAATGCCTTGATTTTCAACTCCAATTCAGTCTCCAAGCCATCCCCTGTCTTGGTGATTCCGCCCCGCTGATATGCGCGCCAGAGCTATGTTCACTGGGAACCATGCCCAAATACGCCATCAATTG
>JAPOTS010000018.1 GCA_026709065.1 Bacteroidota bacterium | reverse complement strand
TGATATCTCCGCAGGCAAACGTCAGACAAAACGTGGTTGGAAATTCAGGGTAGTGCCAAGAGAGCAGGATTCTTGATAGAACCTGGGAGAATTCAAGAGATACAAACCAATTGTAGGAGGTACTGAACATTTGAAAACTTCCGCGTTGCTATTCTCAACTTCTGTTGAGGTCGGATTTCTAAACATGCGTTTCTTGAAAGAACCAAAGATTCATCAAAACAGCAGTAACCGTGGGGTTATGAGTGGTTTTGAAAAATTGTCTCAACCCTATATTTATTCACACAGGAACGCTTATGCTGGTATCTACGTTATATGACTAACAACTAATATATTCACATAGATATACATGATAATTGCTGCGTGGATTACTGCGATAGGCGCACTCATTACTGCCATTGTTGCTATTTACTCAATAAAATCTGATAAAAAATCAGAAGAGAGAAATATGTCAGAATGGAAAGGATCTGTTGATGCAAAATTGTCTCATTTTGAGAAATTTATGCAAAACATAGAGCGGAAACTTGAGCAGATTTTTCTTCGATTGCCTCCATTACTGGTCTCTAAAAAAAACTCCATCTTACAGATTTAGGTAAGAATATATCAAGCCAATTACGCGCAGTTCAATGGGCCAATAACACTGCTAACATTGTACTTGAAGAAGTCAAAAATAAGGAGCCGAATTACATTCAAGAATTTTGTCATGAATATGCAAAAAAAGACGGCAGCTATTCACAAGAGGAACGTACATTAACTCGCAGAGTTGCTTATGAAAATGGAATCACAGAAGCAGAAGCATGGGAAGTTTTCGGGATTGAACTTAGAGACAAATTGCTCACATTAGAGGGCATAGAAGCCCTTAATTCCTGCTGACCAGTCGTATCACTCACGAAATAATTCTCACAACTAACATTCTTCATCGTAGACTTCAGACGAAGCTTGTTAACACAGAGGTGCCTACTCAGATCTATCGTCTTTAGATCATCTGGCATGAGGAATTTTCGTCTACAATCTATTTGAGACTCAAACCGATGGGATTTCAATCTTGGAACCTATGACCAACAACAGCAGTTAACGCCTATCCAATTATTCGCATATAGATATTGATCTCTTTTCGATGCCCAAAGTTACCCTCAGTCGCTTAGATAATAAGTTTCATTTCGTAGGTACCAACAGCGCTGGTAATTCATTGCATCTTGATACGAGTCCAGATGAAGGGGGTAGTGGGCAAGGAGTCGGCCCTATGCAGGCAGTCGCAATGGCCCTTGGAGGATGCAGTGGAATCGATATCGTGATCGTGTTGGATAAACAACGTCAGGATCTTCAGAAATTTGACACTACAATTACCTACGAACGGTCGCAAAACGAGACTCCTGCCCTCTTTAACACTCTACATGTACACTATGAGTTTGAAGGTAACCTTGATGAAGACAAGGTTCGGCGTGCAGTAGACCTTAGTATTAACAAATATTGCTCAGTCGCTAAAATTATAGAAAAGACTGCGCCAATCACTGTCAGTTGGTCAATAAATGGTCAGCATTACTCCCTATAACATTCAATCAACTATCTACCAATGAGCGTTAATCATGCTACTGCCTCCTGGGAAGGAGATCTAAAATCTGGAACTGGACATATCAAAACCGAAAGAGGATCAATTGATACACCTTTCACATTTGGATCCCGTTTTGAAGGATCCCCTGGAATCGGACCCGAAGACTTAGTCGCTGCTGCCATATCTGGCTGTTTTTCAATGGCAATCTCTAATGAACTTGCAGGACAGGGAACTCCCGTGACCCGTGTTGATACTCGTTCCACTGTCACACTTGGGCCAGATCCAGCGGGGGGATTTCATATTTCTAGTATTGACTTAGTCGTTCGTGCAACTGTTCCTGGAATTAGTGAGGAATCTTTCCAGAAAGCTACTGAAGCTACTCGCACTGGGTGCCCCATTGCAAAGCTTTATGCGGGAACGACACTGAATGTAGATGCTCAACTCATTTCCTAACACAGGAAATTTCTGAGAGTCTCTAATCGTCTCCCAGTCGTATCATTGTGTCTGGCTGTACTTCCAAAATACCTTCTTTCACTAGGCGAGGGATCTGCATGATCACCTGTTTTTTGAAAGACGCACTGGCCTTCCGAAACCCAAACATTCTGGCAACCTCAACCGCGCAGTCGTCTTCATTGATTGCAAGGCATCGCTTCACTGCATCTGTGATCGCAAAGCGGTATTCCTCTGGAGAAATCATCTCTGGTTTCTTAAGTAGATAATCTTCTAGTTGACTTCGGTTACGGACTTGGACTATAGTCCCATGTTTTTGAATAAAATCAGTATCCAAAGTACATTCTTCTAGTAGCCCCTCACTTAGTGCATACTTTAATGATCTCTGAATTTTTTCCTTGATTCTCTTTCCAGAGCTGTCATATCCCCAGGACTCTCTGGTTCTACGAATAATAATGTCTTGATGAATAGGTCCTTCTACCTCTACGATGTCAGCAATCAACTTAGCAACCTCTTCAATTGGGGCATCCTCTATATGATATAACTCAGCACGACTGTCATAGCCCTTGGTATACGGATCAAACTCTACATAGAAGTGATCGGTCATCTCAGATGATTCTGCAGGCTTTTGCTGTCTCACGATCTGGGGCTGTTGTTGAATTGGAGCTGAACTACGGGTTGATTGTGCGGACGCTTTTCGAATAGCATCCACCGCTTTTTGGGTCTCGGTTTCAGGGTTATTGAACCAGTCAGTGCTCCAAATACGATGGAATGTCCAGCCCTTTCCTTCAAGAAGTGTCTGACGCATTCGATCACGCTCTCTTGCCCAATAAGAAGAATGGTAGCGCGCTCCATCACATTCTATCGCAAGTATGTATGCTCCTTCACTATTAGGGTCTCTAACAGCAAGGTCAATCAAGAATCCATCTGATCCAACCTGAAAATCCACCTCATAGCCATACCCCATGATCGCGGAAGCAACCGCCTCTTCAAATGGGCTGTCGGGCTCTCGTCCAGTAATGATGGGTACATCCATTTCGCCAGTTTCTGCATACTTGAGAAACGTTTTCAACATAAAGGGGCCCCGATGGCGTGCCTTCTCATGTTGAATATCGGTGTGCCTGATGGATGCAAAGACGCGGCATCGTTTCTTGGCTCTGGTAAATAGGACATTTAGACGACGCTCACCGCCCTCATTTGATACAGGTCCAAAACTCTGAGTGAGTCGGCCATCTTCTGTTCTTCCATATCCGATTGAAATAAAGATCACATCTCGTTCATCCCCCTGCACTGTTTCTAAGTTTTTTACAAAGAATGGATTCTCCTTCGTTTCGCTACAAAATGCATTGAGTTCTGGATAAGTGGCGCGCATTAACTCTGCTTCATTTTGAATTGTCGTTTGTTGAGATTGGCTCATCGCAACTATACCTAGTGATTCATCAGGTCGGGATCTAGCATGTTCAAGAACAGCATTCATAACCGCTTTGGCCTCGTCAGGATTGTCACTTTTGCCGCTCCCTCGGCGATAGGTTCCTCCAACATACTCAAAGGAAAGTCCCAACTTAGTGTTATTACTCATCGGGCTGGGAGGGCATACAAGCCTGTTTCTATAGAACTGTTGATTTGATACCGCAATAAGTGATTGATGCTGAGACCGATAATGCCACCTGAGCATACATCCTGACATACCACGGGCTTCACATAGAGCAAGAATACTTTCCATATCCTTGACTTGTCCAGCGATGCGGTCTTCAATTTCATCGGGTTCAATCTCGTCGTCTGTATTGACAAGCCTTTCAAAAAATGAGGTTGGTGGGAGTTGTTTTTGATCTCCCACAATGATCGTGCGTTTTGAGCGCATGACGGCTCCAATAGCATCGGCAGGACGTACCTGACTTGCTTCATCAATCAATAGAAGATCAAACTTCAGCCCGTTAGGATCAAGATACTGAGCAACTGAGAGTGGGCTCATCAGAAAAACAGGCTTGATTATTTGCACAGCGTCTCCTGCCTCACTTAATAGCTTGCGTAGGGGCATATGACGAGATTTCTTTTTGACTTCCCCACGAAGAACACCCATCTTTCCTCGAGTACCATCTGGAATAGAATGATAATGTGCAGCCATGATTTCCTGAGCACTTAGATGGAGCGGAACAACATCTAGATCTTTGAACTGCTCAACAAGAGCAGTTCGCTCACGACCATTGATCTTATTAAGGCTTGGATATATTTCTTCAAACCGCTTGTAAACAGCCTCCGCACGTATGTAGTCAAAGGTATCGCATGCATGTTGGGGGGCAAGGTTGCCATTACCCAATCGGGTTCGAATCATATCAAGACCTCTCTCGCTGACTACATTAGCCGTATCGTACAACTCAAGCCATGTCCCTTGACCTTCTGGTTCATTGATCCAGATAGATATACGCTCCATTAGGGTCTTGAGGGGTACCCTATCAAATGATTTTTCTTCAAATACCTGTAAGATATTCATGCCACAGATCTGCTCTACTTCAACCAATATTCCCTCTACCGCCTGAATTGCACTCTTTAGCTTAGTTGCAATTTGATCAGGATCTGATCCTGCGGGCCAGTGACTGATCTGTGTGATCAATAAATCGGGGGAACCCAGGATTTCAATCTGATCGTTAATCCACTTGATGGACTCTTGTGCTCCCGAAACATCGGTCTTCCATCCACGCCATAAAGGTCCAACGACCAATTCCCCGAGTGTTCGCCGCTCATCTATTTCATTGAGCTGCGATCTATGATTGATTAGAGCATCTAACAGTTTCAATCGGTCGGAGATTGATTTCGGGAAGTTTTTTGCAACTGCCTTGAGTTGCTTCGTTGCACTTCGATAGGCACCACTGAAGAATCGGGAAAAGGAGGATTGCCGATTAGTTATCTCACGAAGTTCAATACTCCAGTCACGATCAAAAGCCTCTGATATCACAGATTTTTCTAACTCTGCACGAATCTTTTTTTGCTCTAAAATATCTTCAAATAATGCATTAATGTTTGCAGAGTACTCTGCCACGCCCTTGACTTGAATCAAAGCATCTACCTCCTTGGGTCTTCTCCCCATAGATTCAAGCAATTGTAGAACATGATTGACTTGCTCTAACGCTACTCCATCCACTTTACTACTGAGAGCTGTTGATGCCTCATGATAAGCGGTGTTCAGTTCATTTAATTCCTCTAGTAGCCTTGTCAATAGATCACTCAGACGAGAGCGATCCATGGGGTTCATTTTGCGATTGACACCTCTCCATTGATGGGATTGCTCGGTGCCATATTCTAGTGTCAATGTTGCGAGTTTTTGAATTTCTTGACGCGATGCATTCGTTTTGTCTTGATCCCATACTGCTAATTCTTCCATTTGGAAATCTGGACGAGGAAAACCATCTTTGGCGAGTAATTTTGTCAATTGGCCCATGATATGATACGGAGTTTCGCCGCTCTTTTCATCCACACTGTGAAGCTGTGCTGACTGTTGGTTTAATTGATCCCTAACGGCCTTCAAACGATCGTATTCGGAGGTATCACCTACCACAGGTGGCCCCAATTCCAGCGTCTTGCCTAATTCATCATAAACTAATTTTTTCTGTGCCTTAGTAGAATGCATTTCCAGACAAAGTGGACCAAGTCCGCAAGACTTGAGCCGATCATAGACTACATCAAGGGCAGCACGTTTTTCTGCTACAAATAATACTTTTTGATTATCACGGACAGAGACGGCAATAATGTTTGCAATGGTTTGTGACTTCCCCGTTCCTGGAGGTCCCTGAACCACCATGTTTCTCCCCTCTCTTGCAGCAGCAATCACTCTCGTTTGTGATGAATCCGCCTCCATGATATGTCCAAGATCCTTTGGTTCTGCATAGCGCTCATCAAGATTTTCCTCAGGATTAAATAGAGGGTTTTCATTGCTAAATCCTCCACATAACAGATGCTCCATCAAGTCGGTTGGAAGTGCAAGATCCAAATCTTTAGACATAAGAAACTTGCCTGAAGAGTAAAACCCAAGTTGGATAGCATCAGCGTAGACGACCCAATTCTCACGATTGCTAATTACATTGGTTACCTTCTGAAAATAATCTGAAGGAAGCCAGTCCTGTTCTTCAGGCCACTGAGGTAAATGGATATCAAAGTCACTTTTTAGAAAGGCATCAAACGAGTGATTTGGCCCTAAATCCTCATCTCGTAGCAGTACCTTAAAATTATCTTTGACCCCATCACGTTGCAACTCAACAGGTAATAAAATTAATGGCGCAAACCGTTCAATTTGAGATGAGGAGCTTTCAAACCATCTGACGAAGCCGAGTGCAAGAAACAATGGATTTGCGCCTTGTTCCTCAATAGCACTATTTGAATCACGATAAAGCTGTAACAGACGTTTATGTAGCGCCTCTTTGGTTAAACGAGTTTGAAGTCTGAGATCGGTATGTCTGTCACTTGGGGGATCTCGGTCAGGGATATAGATATTATCAATGGGATCGGGCTCTTCATACCCATCTGCTGAGTGATCGAACCGCATCTTCTTGTTTTGATGAACTAATAGTTTAAACACCTCATCTGAACGTTCATCAATAATATCAAGATGTTTCCCTCGATCTTTTCCAAGAGGGGAGCTAATCAGGCGATTGCGCTTACTTGTATCAATCAGCTTTTCTTTAAGAAATCCGATCGCTTGTGGCCACCCTTTGGGAGGCGCAGTGGTCTCAGTATTGAGATCTCTAACTTGGGACATAGTTGATGTTCTCAGAAATAATTACGCATAGAATTCAGTGTGAGTCATGAAGATTTTTTAGAATCAAGGCTGATTTTCAGAAAAGAATATACGGGCAGACATTGGGTCCATGACCAACACAGAGTCTTCTAATGTTGACTTCGATGGATAGACCTGTTGATATTGTCTCTGAGGCAGAATGTTGATCGTATGTTCTTTATCAGATGCGTTGAAGATGACCAAGGCAACTCTGTCTCTTAGTCGGCGCTCATATGAAAGTAGCCGCCGAGCATCATCAACAATTATCCAATTCGTTTCACCGTCTATGAATAATTCTTTATTCTGTTTTCGAATTTGAATTAGGGATTTATATAATTGAATAAGTTCAATGTCAGCCGAAATGGGATCCGACAGTCTTGGTAGTTCAAATGGATGAGTCGTTTCATCCTCAAAAGCATAATCATCCCATAGCAGGGGTTTGCGTGTATCTGGATCATCTCCTCCCCACATGCCCATTTCGTCCCCATTCCAGATATGTGGAGCACCTGGCCATGTGAACTGCTGCACAAGGATCATTTTATGGATTGATCTTGTCCGCATATCTGGCCGATTCACTTTGAAATCAGAATTTTCTCTTGGGTTCTGATGATATTTATATAAGCTAGGGTTATAGATGCTTGTACTGATTCTTGGGGTATCATGACTAGCAGTTAGATTCATCATCACATTCCAAAAACGGCTGGGAGTTCCTGTCATGATGGAATCCAGATGGGCAACATATTCTGTAGCGGTCAGGTGCGGAGGAGCTTGGGCAAAAAAGCTGCGCGTAGGCATATACCAGCGATAGTTCATCACTGCATCAAAAACATCGCCCTGGACCCATGGAGTAGGATCTGCCATTTGATGGGGCCATGAATCCCACCATACTTCCCCAACAAGATATGCTTCGGGATTGATATCTCGGACGAATTGTCTGTAATCGCGCCAGAATCCTAATGGCACCATTTCGGCCACATCCAATCGAAATCCATCGATGCCATCTTCTGGGTCACCGTCTCCATTGGGATCTAGCCATCTTCTGGTCACATTATAAATATGGGCTTTGGGGTCTGGGTGAAGATTGCCCTCATGTGCACCATGGATATGGGAGGATGGTATATCAACTTTGGCGAGTTCGGGTAATGATTTCACGCCTAGCCACCCGTCATAGGAGAATTCGTTTGTATCCGCAGTTGCAGGATCGTCAAAGCTATTTATCTCATACCATTGTGCGTAATCAGATTCCTGTTGATGTTCCAAAATATCTTCCCAAGCCCAAAATTTTATTCCAGTATGATTCCATGAATAATCAAGAATGATATGCATATCTCTCGCATGCACCTGTTGAATCAGTTCCAGAAATAAGCTATCCGCTGCGGTCCACTGCCAAGTATTAGGATCCAATGGGTTTTCCGATTCTGCAATCAACCGGTCTCCGACTGGATCCGGTCCAAAATTGCGATCTACATGACGATAATGGCGTGCATCAAACTTATGCAACGACGGTGCATCATTAATCGGGTTGAGATATAAAGCATTGACTCCTAGCTCTTTAAGGTAATCCAGCTTTTCTATCAAGCCTTGCAAATCTCCGCCATAGCGACGATATTGGACGGCTGTATAGAATTCCATATCGCTATCGAGGGCCCATTCTTCTTGCTCATACCAGTCATGAGTCCACGGGGTTGGAGCCCAGTCCTCAGGTGGTGGTCCAAACCAGAAGCCTCGTATATCGTCCTCAGTGGGGTCATTTGATGGGTCTCCGTTACGGAATCTCTCCACAAAGATCTGATACCATACCGCTTCGTCTGCCCAAGAGGGAGGGTCGCTAACCAAAGTTTGAGATTGGGCCGCAGACACGAAGTAGATCAATAGAATTAAGCTAACGCAGATACGCATCAGAACCATCTAACCAATCTTGCCGGGGCGGGCAAAATATATCTACATCAAGTGTATCCTCAAGGGCAACTGCTTTATGCGGAAGATCCGAAGGGATGACGAGAACCTCTCCTTCGTGTACAACAATTTCCTGTTCTTCATTGGGTCCGAGCCAGAATTTAAGTGCACCTTTTAAGACATAGGTAAGCTGCTCGTTATCGTGTGAATGGGTAGGGACAACGCTATCTTTTTCTAAATAGACATGAGTAATCATCATCCGCTCTCCCGTGATGATTCGCCGACCAAGTCCAGCTTTTACCTCTTCTATGGGCATATCCTCCCACCGGTAAATCATTGCTTTTTTAGTCATAGTGAATGTTAATTAGGGAATGTAAATTGTTACTGGGAGATGATTACTGATGCTTGAAAGTGGATGATCAATTCTTCAGTTTGATAAACAAAGCATCTTTCATATTGAAAGCTTCCAGGGCTTTCTTTAAATATCGAATTTTTGTATCTGTATCATTCCATGCAGAAATATATAGACCATTCGATATTTCTTTAGGAGCTTTGATGAGATCTGGATTATTATTGATTTTCAAACCCTTATGATCTCTGGAAATCTCCATTAATTTTGATTTTCCTAATTCGCAAAGAGACTTAAATACATAAACATACATTTCAGCCCAATCCTTGACCTTGATCACATCTTTTTGAAATCTAAAATACTCCAGATTTTTGTGCTTTGCGCTTTGAATTTCAAAAATATTCTTCTCTTCTTTAGGATCTGATTTCGTGATCGGGGCAGGAGAAGGATCAATAGGTATTTCTTTAAAATCAGAGCGATTCAAGCTCAATACGATGTTACAAAGAGCTTTTTTCACATCTTGTTTACTTTTCTTTTTAGCATTTCCTAATACAGATTTTGATATGAAACTAAGAAAGTTACCACTTGGATTAGAAAATTCGTTTTTCAGGAAAGTGTATACACGGTCTTCTAGCTTCCAATGATATGCATTTTGCTTTATCGTGTCTGAATCAAAATTCTCTGGTGTAAACAGAGACAAGAAACCCTCTACGAGCTCTTGATTAATTTCATTGAGATTAAAAACGCGGAAAGGCTCAGAGTCTAATATGTTCAGATCCTTCAAATCAGTAAAAAAACGATATTCGTATCCGTTTGTGAGTATTACAAATTCTACTTCCTTTTTACTACTGAAATATAGTGAGATTTGATCAATGTAATCGATATTCCGTAAATCGCTGCGTAATCGTTTTGACTCAACGTACATGATTGGACTACCTTCACGGTGGAGGGCATAATCAACTTTGGCACCTTTAATCCCGCGAGAAACAGCTTTAAATTGAACTTTAACCAAATCTGGATCACCAGGATCATAACCCAATGCACTTAAAAATGGATCAATGAAAATTTTCTCAGTTGATGCTTCACTCAGATCATCATTTGAATTGCGAAATTTATTATTGTACTTATCCCGTAATTCTTCTAGTTGTTTCAACATACTTTTCATCTCAAATATTAGTGTATCATGAACCTAAGAGTAATCATTAAGTTAAGAAATTTAATTCAATTTCTAGTTTGAAGTAGAATCCATTCTATATGGAGCTACAATCATTGAATATTTACTGAAATGAAGCTAAGCGAGAGAGGATGGAAATTAAATATAGAACACCCTAATTAAGACTGTATAATCTGTCAGTACCTCCAACTAAATCAAAGTGAGTGAGTGGTAAGATTTATGCTTTAACGCAAGACCATGGAATCCAAGACCTGTGGAATTGCTATGGTGGACACTAAATCATTGAGAGGGAGGCTTTATTCTAGTGTATAATCTCTCCATAACCTCTATTATATCCTGAGGAAGATGTGACTTCCCCTTATCAATTATTTCTTCTGGGATACCATACATAGCCTCCGCTATTGCACCTGCAATTGCACCCTGCGTGTCAGCATCCCCTCCAAGTGAAACAGCATTCCAAATCGCATCTTCAAAACTTGATGATTCCAGAGCACATATAATCGCTTCTGGAACACTTCCCTGACAAGTTACATCAAATTCATAGTCTGGACGAATATCGTTAACCGTTCTAGAAAGATCATAGCTATACTCTCTCTCAATGACCACTCGTATTGAATCAGATCTCTCATTTTGAAGGGCTAGCCAAATCGCATGCGTTGTAGCCCTTGCTCCCTTGATACCCTCGGGATGATTATGAGTAATCTGAGTGACGATGTCAGAATCCGCAAGAGCTTTTTCAATGGGCTGATCATGATTAAGGAATGCTACAGGCGAAACCCGCATTGCAGATCCATTTCCATAACTCTCATAGGGTCCTAATTCGGAATTGTAAATCCATTGTCCAAAGAAGCCCCCATATGCTCCCATCGGATTAGGGTATTTTCTACACCATTGACGCATCACTTGGGCCGCTGAGTCGCGGTTATCAGATAGGAGAATATCTGCCACTGCAGCCGTACAGATAGAATCATCAGTAAACCCGCGTTGCGGCTCAAATAAATCAAAATCTATATCTTTTGGGATTGGGTTAAACTCATAAATTGAGCCCGAAATATCTCCAATTATTGCTCCGTATGACATTGATGTGCTTGAATAAAAGAATCTGGAAGCTTCAGTATCTGAACATAGATATGCTTCATAAGTCTGCCTTTCAAACAAACTTTTAATTTAACATAGTGAATTTTGCGCAAAATGTCCATTTTTTGCTATGATCATGGTATTTTGGCTCAAAAACGATCTGTTTTAAAAATGAATTGATTTGCTGACTATTGTTTTTAGAACCATAGTCATTCAGAGGATGCAATTCACCGAAAAGTATATGAAGAGATCTCAAATTTAAGGTATCCATACCTCTGCTTAATCTGTGTGAATCGTATCTTTAAAGGATTAACAATGAAAACCATGGTTACTGTTCATGGCTTACAATCCACTTGTATGCAGTGGTGTAGTTGCTTTTTTGCAGTTTTTCTCTTGGGATGCTCTTCATCACATACAGCAGAAGATATGCCCGATCAGGTGGATTTTAACAATCATATTCGACCGATCCTTTCTAACTCTTGTTATGTATGTCATGGACCAGATATCAGTACGAGGGAAGCAGATTTGAGGCTTGATACCTACGCAGGAGCAACCGCACAGAGGTCGGGAGGCCCTGCCATTGTCCCTGGTCATGCACGCCGTAGTTCACTGATTCAAAGAGTTACGGCAGAAGATCCGAAAGATCAGATGCCACCTCCTGAGATGAACAAAGTACTCTCAGAATACGAAATCGCATTGCTATCCAAATGGATTGATCAAGGAGCAGAGTATAAAACGCACTGGGCCTTGATTGCCCCTCAAAAGCAAACCAACAACACATCGATTGACGAGTTTTTAGAGGAAGGACTTTCCAATGCGGAGATCATTCCTGCTGAGCGTGCTTCTAAAGGTAACCTGATTCGTCGTGCCTCTTATATACTGACTGGACTTCCTCCCACGCCTCAGGAGGTTCAAGCATTTGAACATGATCGTTCTGATGACGCATATGAAAACGTCATTGATAGCCTTTTGAATTCGTCGGCATATGGAGAACGATGGGCACGCCACTGGATGGATCTGATGCGATATTCAGAATCTAGGGGGCATGAATTTGATTACACCATACAAGGCGCATGGCAATACCGTGATTATTTGATTCGTGCATTCAATGAAGATGTGCCTTACAACCAGTTCATCCTTGAGCATCTTGCAGGAGATGTACTGGAGCCGCCGAGACTTCATCCAGAGGATGGATTCAATGAGTCCGTGATTGGTACAGCATACTTTGCACTCGGAGAGGGAAAACACAGCCCAGTTGACACGCGCATTGACGAGGCCGATCGCATTGATAACATCATTGATGTGACTACAAAGACATTTCAGGGCTTCACCGTAGCATGTTCACGATGCCATGATCATAAATTTGATCCGATTCCGACCACGGATTATTACTCGCTCTACGGCATCATTGAAAGTGCACGCTTCACCCCTACGCCAATCCTTTCCGAAGATGATCTACGCGGAATCCAATCACTTGTCAGGTTCAACCAGAGGTTCAGACAGGACGTAGCGACCAATTGGCAATCCTCACTTGATCCAGTACCCGCCGTTGCTATGTCTTACCGAGAGACATCTTCTGCCCCAGTCTTTCAAGATACATCCCAAACATGGGAAGTACTTGGGGATTTTACGGATAATACATTAGATGGGTGGATGACACATGGTCCGGCATTTATGGAGGGTGTATCTCAGAATGGATTCCCCATCATTGAGGATAACCGTTTCGTTCAACTATCTGAGAATGTTATCAGCAGTAGGACCATTACAAAGGGACTTCCAGGGGGATTACGATCTCCTACCTTTACCCTTAGTCATGACAGCATCACGGTTTTTGCCAGAGGATATCAATCAGCACTTCGATTGGTCATTGATAATTTTCAACTCATTCAGGCACCTATTCATGGAGAGCTGGATCAAGAACTCCATACCGATGTGCTGATGCCCTATCAATTTGGAGTGAGCATGTGGAAGGGACGGAAAGCCTACATTGAATTACTGGTTGGAACCTATCACAATAGTCGTTATGTCACAGAACGCCACACACTGGCACTTCATGATTCTTCTTACTTTGAGATCGCTTATGCGATTGCACATGACACTCTCCGTCCGAGACTTCTACTTCAGCCACCAGAGGATGCTGATTTGCCAACATCGGTTCAAGCATGGGCAGAACAAACGTCGACTCCTGCCCACATTGCCTCCATCAACCATGCACTTTCAGCTGGCATCCTTCAGCGTCCAGTGATTTCTACATTGCTCCGCCAACAGCGAACTATTCAGGATCAGTTGTCCTCGGTAGAGTTTTTTGTCGGGATGAATGAGGGCGATAAGGTGATGAGCTCTGTCTTTGGACGTGGTAATTACCAGACACCAGTAGGTGATCCGGTCCCGCACAGATTCTTGACTGCACTGGACTCAACGGGTACTTTATTTACAAAAACATCCAGTGGTCGATTAGAGTTTGCCGAAGCGATGATTGATCCTACGAACCCTCTCACAGCACGGGTCATGGTCAATCGATTATGGCACCATGCATTTGGTCGGGGAATTGTAGAAACGGTAGATAACTTTGGAGCTCAGGGAAGTCTACCAACCCATCCAGAATTGCTTGACTATCTTGCCTTGCGCTTCGTAGAATCGGGGTGGTCCTTCAAGTCAATTCTTCGAGAAATAACCCTATCGGATGCCTTTCAAAGATCTACACTTGCCCCCGATGGTGTGACTGAGGTAGATCCTACCAACATACTATTATCTCATTATCCAATACGACGGATGGAAGCAGAGGCCATCCGTGATGGACTTTTGGCAGTGTCAGGGAAACTCAATCCCACCATGTATGGTCCTCCCATACCTGTCCATCTTACAGAATTCATGGAAGGGCGTGGGAAGCCCGAACTCAATGGACCATTAGACGGAGATGGGCGGCGGAGTGTTTACATTGCACTGCGTCGTAATTTTCTCTCTCCGATGATGCTTGCTTTTGATATGCCGATTCCATTCTCTGCATTTGGTGCACGTAATATGAGCAATGTGCCTGCTCAGTCCCTTACGATGCTCAATGATGAATTTGTTGCTGAGCAATCGCGGATCTGGGGAGAACGATTAACGACACAGGCACATCCCGATATGAAAAGCCGAATCCAACATATGTATAGGAAAGCTTTTTCACGACTCCCAGATTCGGATGAACTAGCTGAGGCACAATCCTTTCTGATTGCCGAGGCAGAGCAACTTGGGATATCAGGAGAAGAGATCATGGTGACTCCTGAAATCTGGATAGAGTATTGCCATGTCATTTTTAATCAAAAAGAGTTTATCTTTCTGATATAATAACCCCTTTCCCTCATGAATCTGTTAAGTGGCGCGGACAATGGTACACATAGCCGAATTAACATATAGTGTTTGAGTTCTACGATCTACAATGATTGATTTGTAGGTAGAAAAAGATCTATATTATACCCAGAATAAAAGATACAGTTAATCGTCTATCTGTACATGACATCCAAGTATCAATGAAAAATTGCTGTTTGATTCTTCTCTCATTGCTATCTCTTCACTTGACTTCTACTCGTTGCATAGCACAGCAGTCGGTACCTTCAGTAACGGCAATAGCCTCTATCATTGGCTCTCTTGAGACACCCACTCATCACTGGTTTGACGACGCTATTCGGGATATTTTACCCAACGGGGGGATCAGTCTACTTGATTTTCCAAGCCTTAGCAGTCAACAAAAACCTGTATTAACCATTACCAATGCACCGCCCTATCATCGACTGATTGTAGGTGGAAGTCATGTTTTGGGTTCAACGCTTGTTTCATCAGATGGGGATCAGATCCATGATCACCCTGTAGCGTGGCGAAGTTCAGATCCTTCCAAATTATTCATTTCAAGGACGGGGCGGATTCGGGGAATTTCTGAGGGTTTCGTTACGATTACTGCTGCGACGGTCTACGGCAATGAGACGATTGTATCGTCCAACGATGTTCCGATTGTGGTTGTCGCATCTATTGCTATCCCTTCGTTATCTGCACAGTTACGGATTCAAGGAGGGCATCGTACGCTCAGCATAAATTCCCCGCCCTTCTCATTGATAACCGCCTATACAGATGATTCTGGACAACTGGTCACCCAACCTTACACGGTGATGTGGATTTCGAGCAATCCTGATGTTGCTACGATTAATGCAGATGGTTTAGTCACGATCTTATCAGTGGGTCAAACGGAGATTCTAGCCCAAACTGGCGATCTTCAAAGTCAGGCCATTCTGATTACAGTTGAGGGAATTCCTCTTCTTCAAGTTGACGCAAGCAGTCTACCAGATCATCCAATCAATAGCGGTGGTGGCTCTCACGCGGTTCTTGCCACTTTTTTGGATCAAACAGGAGCAGAAAACACGAATGTTGAAGTCAGATGGTCATCCAGTGCAACCGATGTGGCCACGGTCGATCATGGAATCATTTCACCAATCTCAGCTGGGATTACCCAAATTACTGCCAGCGTACGGTATCTTGGCAACCAGTACAGTACTTCTCCCATCACGGTTGAAGTGATCACATTCACGTTGAGTGGCCTCCCCTCTGGTGTGATTGAAGTTGGTCAAGATCATCAACTTGAAACCGTGTTTATAGATGAAAATGGGAGAGCCCCATCTACACCTCCTGCGGTGGTATGGGTATCCGATGCACCCGAAGTCCTCAGCGTTGTTCAAGGAAATCTGACAGCCAGAACTTCTGGAACCGCTCAAGTTACTGCTACCATCAACTATTCAGAGACAACCTATTCTGTCTCAGCACAAATAAGAGTCGTCAATCCTGGAGGGGCATCTGCAACCATTCTTCCTATAGCTGAAAACACAATCAACAAAGACACTCAGACTTCTGGGATTACCCTAACGTACACCGCCGAGGATGAAGATGGGAATGCTCCCACAGGATTGACATGGGAATGGTCCTCTTCAGATCCAACGAAATTGGCGGTGGCCCCCTCCACTGGTGCATTGACTCCAACGGAAGCAGGAGTAGGAAGTACAGTCACCATCACACTTCAGGCAAAAAGAAATAATGTAGTGCAATCAGATTACACATCTACCTATAACATCCTGATTGTACAGACTCCGATTGCTCTAATCACGAATCTTCCAACGAATGCTCAAATCCATGTCAATGACGCTGGGTATACCTTGGGGCTTAGTATAGAAGATGAACATGGAGTTGAAGATTCAGGCTGGAGTTTGCGTTGGACATCTTCTGATGCGAGTAAGTTAGCCGTGAATACGAATACTGGTGAATTATCACCCCAGGCCAGTGGTATTGGTGGGGGCACGGTAACGATTACGGTAACGGCGACAAAAGATGGGGAGAGTAATCTCGTGAGGGCTGCTCAGATCACCGTGGTGCAGACACCCATGGCAGAAATTACGCCTATCGCGCAAAACAAAATCAACAAAGATACCCAAAGTTCCGGAGTGACGCTGACCTATATCGCTGAAGATGAACATGGAGCTTCCCCCACAGGATTAGCATGGGAATGGTCCTCATCAGATGCTACAAAGCTGGCCATCAACGCCTCTACAGGGGAATTAACACCAAAGGATGCAGGTGTGGGAAGCACAATTACAATCACGTTGTCAGGGAATCAAAATGGAGTACCGATATCCAATTATTTGACGACGTATGATCTTCGGGTGGTACAGACTCCAGCTGGGCAGATCACCAATATTCCCACCGGCCGTGCAATAGATCTTGATGCTGTAGACCACAGGTTAGGATTTATCATTGAGGATGAGAATGGGAATACAGATACAGGTTGGACATTGCGTTGGTCGACTTCGGACGCGACCAAATTAGGAGTTGGTGCTACGACTGGGACTCTAATCCCTCAAGCCGACTGGACAGACGCAACCGCAGTCACAATCACAGTGACAGCACAAAAAGAAGGATCATCGGATCTAACAGCCACGGTTGACATTTCAGCAAATCCACCGAGAGTTGCCCCAACATTTCGTATTAGTTCAGATCCCGGATTTCAATTGGTGCTTGCACAGGATCCAAGTGCAGCAAAACCAACAACGACTTTATCAACCATCTTCACAGATGAAACGAATCAGCAGGTGAATCCCACTTCCATTACTTGGACCAGTACAGCTCCTGAGGTTGCGACCGTGGATGCGAGTTCTGGTTTGATTACGGCGGTTGCCAAAGGAACGACATTAATAGAGGCGGTGCCGGTCTATGGGGGTCAAACCATGACGGATTTGAAGTCTGGATATCAAATCACGGTTGTACAACCTGTCTTAGAGATCACCAATACAATTCGTACTACATCCCCTCTTGGGTATTTGAATGGAAGTTTTCGACTCCTCAATGGTAGTGGGACCGAGGCACTTTCGGTTCCAAACAGTGCGGTAGAGTGGTCTACGGCCAATGCTGGAGTCTTACGCCTCATCAATGCTCAAAGAGGGATCTTTCGGGGCGTAACCATTGGGAGTACGCAAATCTCTCTCACGGTCCAATATAGAGATCAATCATTCACCTCTTCTGTGGATGTAGAGGTTGAAGCGGGCCCGGTTCTGACAATTCAAATGGATGGCAATGCAGTTACAGGGGCCGTTTCTATTTTTGAGTCTCAACCAGTGACCGTGAGGTTTACATTGAAGGATAGTGACGATTCCGATGTTTCCCCGTTACAAATTGACTGGGCTCTTGGAGTCAGCTCTCGAGGGGAAGATTTAAGATCAGCGGACGATGATCTTCTCAGTATTCAACCTTCCAGTGATGGCTTATCTGCGATGATCACTGGTTTGAAGCCTGCACAGAGTGCAGATGCTTTTGTGTCGGTCTCCTACAATCAAAACCAGCCGTTTGTGATTGCACGCATAGAGTTTGAGATCCGTCCAGGATATGAAATAGTTTTCTCTGGGATTCCTACCAATCATAAACTGTTGCACACTGACACCGCTCAACGCTTGATGGTATCTTACACCCGTGCGGGTTCTGCGGTTACCTTGCCCATGGGGTCTGTATTGAGTTGGGAAAGTTCAAACTCAAATGCGTTGGCAGTCAGCAGTCTTGGAGAATTGACTCCCAGTATTGATGGCATTGGAGAGACGGTTACCATTACTGGTAAGGTGGTCCATCAGGGAGAGGTCATCGCCATCAATGCCTTAGAGATCAGGGTGGTTACCGTTCCATCGTCCACCATTGAGGCACCAGCGACGATACAAATTGGAGACGATCTCAAGATCAACAAAGATACACAGAGCTCTGGGATCCAATTAAGTTATCAAGCCCGAGATGAAAATAACGATCGGACGACGGGCGTTGATTTCCAGTGGTCATCTTCTGACAGTGATCAGTTAGCCATTGCATCAAGCACGGGAGAATTAACTCCCAAGGATGCAGGTGTGGGAAGTACAGTTACGATTACGCTTAGTGGCAGGCAAAATAATATTTTACAGACAGATTATACCTCAACCGTTGATATTGATGTGATTCAAACACCTTGGTCCTCTATTACTCCCATTGCCCAAAACAAGATCAATAAAGATACCCAGAGTTCAGGGGTCTCATTGACCTACACGGCCGAAGATGATAATGGAGCCACCCCCACGGGATTAACATGGGAATGGTCCTCGTCGGATGCTACAAATCTGGCTATCCACGCCACCACGGGTGCATTGACTCCAACGGACGCAGGAGTAGGAAGCACAGTTACGATCACCCTGCAGGCAAAAAGAAATACTTTGGTTCAAGCTGATTACACATCTACCTACGATCTCTTGGTTGTACAGAATCCGATTGCTCTGATCACGAATCTTCCTACTGATAACAAAATTCATGAGAGTGATACGGGTCATATCTTGGGGTTCAGTGTAGAAAATGAAAATGGCGTTGCAGATTCTGGCTGGAGTTTAAGTTGGGCATCTTCGGATGCAACGAAATTATCGGTCAATGCCAATACAGGTGAACTATCCCCACAGGCTGGCGGTGTTGGTGGTGGTGCAGTCACGATTACGGTTACAGCTACAAAAGATGGAGAGAGTAATCTGGTGAGGACCGCTCAGATCACGGTGGTGCAGACACCCACGGCATCCATTAATCCTATTGCAGAAAACAAGATCAACAAAGATACCCAGAGTTCAGGAGTTACATTGACCTACACCGCCGAGGATGAAAATGGAGCTTCCCCTACGGGGTTAACATGGGAGTGGTCCTCTTCGGATGCTACAAAGCTGGCCATCAATGCCACCACGGGTGCATTGACTCCAACGGACGCAGGAGTAGGAAGCACAGTCACGATCACTCTGCAGGCAACTCTAAATACTGTGGTTCAAGCTGATTACACATCTACCTATGATCTCTTGGTTGTACAGACTCCGATTGCTCTGATTACGAATCTTCCTACAGACAACAAAATTCATGAAAGTGTTACAGGTCATATCCTAGGATTCAGTGTAGAAAATGAAAATGGCGTTGCAGATTCTGGTTGGAGCTTGAGTTGGGCATCTTCGGATGCAAGCAAGTTAGCCGTCAATGCCGATACGGGTGAACTATCCCCCCAATCTGGCGGCGTTGGTGGTGGTGCGGTTACGATTACGGTTACGGCGACTAAAGATGGGGAGAGTAATCTGGTTAGGACCGCTCAGATCACGGTGGTGCAGACACCCACGGCATCCATTAATGCCATAGCAGAAAACAAGATCAACAAAGATACCCAGAGTTCAGGGGTGATGCTGACCTACACGGCCGAAGATGAAAATGGAGCCACCCCCACGGGGTTAACTTGGGAGTGGTCCTCGTCGGATGCTACAAATCTGGCTATCCACGCCACCACGGGTGCCTTGACTCCCACGGACGCAGGAGTAGGAAGCACAGTTACAATCACCCTGCAGGCAAAAAGAAACAATGTGGTTCAAGCTGACTACACATCTACCTATGATATTCTGATCGTTCAGACTCCGATTACTCACATCACAAATCTTCCTACAGATAACAAGATTCATGAGAGTGATACAGGTCATATCCTAGGATTCAGTGTAGAAAATGAGAATGGCGTTGCAGATTCTGGGTGGAGTTTAAGCTGGGCATCTTCGGATGCGAGCAAGTTAGCCGTCAATGCTACTTCTGGTGAATTATCTCCTCAATCCGGCGGTGTTGGTGGTGGTGCGGTTACGATTACGGTTACGGCGACTAAAGATGGGGAGAGTAATCTGGTTAGGACCGCTCAGATCACGGTGGTGCAGACACCCACGGCATCCATTAATGCCATAGCAGAAAACAAGATCAACAAAGATACCCAGAGTTCAGGGGTGACGCTGACCTACACCGCCGAGGATGAAAACGGTGCTTCCCCCACAGGGCTAACATGGGAATGGTCCTCTTCGGATGCTGCAAAGCTGGCTATTGATGCCTCCACCGGTGATCTAACCCCAACGGCAGTGGGAGTGGGAAGCACGGTTACGATCACACTGCAGGCAACTCTAAATACCGTAGTTCAAGATAACTACACCTCCACCTACGATATCTTGGTTGTTCAGAGTGCGATAGCGCGGATTAACAATATTCCAACCAATAATGAGATTCATATTGACACTAATGATCACAGCCTGAGCTCTACCGTAGAAGATGAGCAAGGCAGTCAGCCCACTGGACTCACTCGGAGATGGATATCTTCTGATCCAAGTAAACTAGCGATTGATGCAACCAGTGGATTACTCTCACCTTTAGATGCGGGTATTGGTGGTGGAGCAGTGACCATCACTCTGGAGGGAAGAATCAATGATGTCGTGAATGATGATTACTCGTCCACCGTTGAGATCACCGTTGTTCAAACTCCATTTTCAACGATCGTCGTACCAGCAGCGATTACGGGCGGTGAGATTAATAAGGACACACAAGCGTCTGGGATTACCTTGACCTTCAGTGCTGAGGATAAAAATGGAGCCACCCCCACTGGATTGACTTGGGAATGGTCTTCCTCAGTGGAGGATCAACTTTCGATTGGTGCCACAAGCGGTGCTTTAACACCGCAGGAGCCAAGCCTTGGAAGCGATGTCACTCTCACGCTCATGGCGAAAGAAAGTGATGATGTCATTGCTGAGTACACCAGCTCTGTGGCTTTAAAGGTGGTACAAAATCCCATTCGGCAAATTGGTAACCTTCCGACGAATAACAAAATCAATGCCAATACTTCGGGACATACGCTGACCTTTAATATTGAGGACCGAGATGGGAATGATCTTGGCATGGATAACACATGGACATGGGCATGGACATCTTCATCCTCATCATCCTTAACGGTGAATGCAAGTACGGGCGAATTGACTCCACAAGAGGCGGGAGTTGGACAGGGAGCTGTCACGATCACCCTTACAGGAACAAAAGCAGGGGAATCCGACATCACCGCTACGGCCATGATTACCGTAGTCCAGACACCATTTAGTCGAATTGTTGTACCTGATGCCATTTCAGGGGGTGAGATCAATCTAGACACCCAATCATCTGGAATTATCCTTACCTATGAGGCAGAGGATGAAAACGGAAACCCTGTTTCGGGTTTAACATGGACTTGGTCATCAACTAGATCTTCAGAATTATCCGTCAATGCCAATACGGGAGAGTTAACCCCAAATTCCACAAACCCCCAAAATAGCAACAAAATCAACATTATTGCTACCGTTTCCAAAGATGGACAGCCAGCTCCTTCGTTCAGAAGATTTTTTGGTCTTTTTGTCGTTCAAAACCCGATCCAGAGGATCACCAACCTGCCCACGGGTGGCAATCTAAATATTACAGATACAGATCGTGTTTTAGGCTTTGAAGTCGAAAGTAAATTTGGACTTGATCTGACTGAAACACATAACGGTTGGTTTTGGCGTTGGTCTTCTTCAGATGCGACCAAGTTAGATATTAGTAGCACAGGGAAGCTCATTCCTAAACAAGCAGGTTTAGGGGGTGGCCCCGTGACGATTAAAGCTCGAGGAACCTCTCGAACTCCTCCGGCTATTGAAATTACCACCGATATCACTGTGGTTCAGGATGTCATGGTGGATGTTGTCATCACTCCTGCTCCATTGAATGGCACTGAGATCTTACTCGGAAGACCATCCGGCCATTATTCCGTTACAGTAACCATCGCCGATGAAAATGCCATGACGGTCAGCGTGACAGCTGCTGATGTGAGCTGGACAAGTTCCAACACGAATCATCTGGATATATCCAACGCGAAGAAACTGATCCCGAAAGAGGCTGGGGTGGGAAAAAAGGTAACACTCACAGGAAACTATTCAACCGGAGGCAAAACCTACACAGGAAGTAAAGAATTCACGATTGGGAGGGGGTATTCTGTGGAGATTATCGCTCCTAATGGTGCCCAAAATAATCAAATCGTTAGCCCTTACGGACCGGCGCGGCAGTGGGATTTTAATTATCGGGTTCAAGCCCCTGATGGAACTTGGGGAGCAATAAATGCGGGATTAACCAATGTGTCTTGGAACTTTGCGCCACAGGTGAGCAGACTATATGTATATTGGAGTGATACTCCAGAAGGTCAATCTCAATTAGGTACTAGTCAAACTGGAATTCTTAGACTCGCGTTCACTGGAGGTTTAAAAGGTGAAGGCTTCTCAATCATATTGACGGGTACAACTGCGGACGGGGTCGTTCGAGAGGTGGTTTATCCATTTACATTTGTCTGTAATGATGATTCGGGTCATACACTCTCTTGCAACACCCCCAGATAATCACTAGCACTTCGTCAACTACGACCACACCCTTCCAATGATGATGGACAGCTAACCCATTGTTCAGGTCAAGCATTTGTTTTTCTCGTGTAGAGACCAGAGTTCATTGAATGACCAGCATGGCTTGTGATCGTTGTTGAACCAATTGATCACCGCCATCTGCATATAATGTGTAATAATAGATGCCTGATGGTAAGGTAGCAGTATTAAGATCTAAAGAGTGCCGTTGATTTGAGGGTAGCCAACCATAAGTCTGAGTTTTTACCGTGCGACCTAATACATCAATTACAAAGAGAGAAATCTGTGCAGGCTCCGGCAAATCAAACACAATTCTGGTCTGGTTAGTCACAGGGTTCGGGTAATTCCCCCATAGTGTGAAAGAGAAAGGTAGAACGTCTTCAATGACATTCACATTCAGATTATCTATGATTTCCACCTCAAGTGTGTGAGATGCGGAATATCCACCACCAGAAGGAGTAAAGGTTAAGGTAACCTGATCATTCATTAAATCTTCATCTTCCGTTGATCGTAACGTTACGGTTTGTGGAGTTTTATAATTGCTACGTTGAAACTCAAGAGAACTTGGATCAGCGACAAGATCCGTATTCGTATAGCCAGAAATCATTAAGGTCACTGGGCCTGAGGGCTGTGCCGTAAGTGAGATGGACACATCCACTGACTCCCCCTCTTGAATGTCTAAGGATTCAGGGGCTGAAATACGAGCGGCATCTTTATCCAAGATTGTCACTTGTACCGAAACAGAACGACCAGCAACGATAGGGTTCGGAAGGTTAGTTGAGTCTATAGATACCGTGAATGTTTCATCTTCGGCATCTTCATCCTCAAATGTTTTAATACTATAAGAGACCTGAGTTTGGCCCACCGGGATGTTGAGGTCAATAGGAGAGGAGCTGTCGTAATCCGTGTCTTCAGCGGTATCTGAATTAAGATTCAGCTGGAGGGGTACATCCATATCCATAGATTCTGCAAGTTCCACTGTTAAGTTCACTGCGTCTCCTTCCATGACTTGATGTTGTTCTATGTCAAGGTTGACTGAAAGTTGATGGTCATCATCGGTGATTTCAACCAATACTTGGCTGGTCGTTCCAGGAGTTAAATGAGATGGCAGATGCGTGAGATCTAAGGCGATTGTAAAGGACTCATCGGAGCGATCAAGGTCATGTTCGGCAGTTATGGAGCCTGTCCCTACACTTTGATTTGAATCAATCGTAATTGAAGACAAATTACTGAAGTCGGACTCTTCCGAAGTCTGTCCTGGTGTAAGAATCAACGGTATCTTTGTGGCACCGACCATGGGTTCTGAAAGTGTGGCATAAACCGTTAGTTCATTGCCCTCCATGATAGGATTCGGGTTTACGGACAAGTCCACGGTGGTATTTTTGTTATCAGTAATCACCACAGTGACTACATTCGGATCCCCCGCCTGAACTTCATCAGGTAAATCAGGAGTCCATAACCAAACATCAAACATCTCATCTTGCTGGTCTGCGTCATGATTTGTCTGAATGGGTATTATTCCTGACGATGCTCCTGCAGAAATCGGAATGAAGGTCACTGGGAGTGAGGGCTGTTCAAAGTCATCCACCTCAGCTGTACGAGTCGATGGGAAGATCACTGGGATGTTCAGATCACGCGTGAATGGTGGAGATACCGTTGCAGTTAACATCAAAGGGCTCCCCTCCTGAACTGGATTCGGAGATGCCGACAGGGTAACCAGCGGTCGTGGCAGGGCAGAGGCAGAGATCACCATACTATTATACCATGGATTTCCAATGGTCACCTCTGATGGAAGCATTCTCCAATTCAAAAGGATGGCCAGATGCTGATTATCTAGCACGGATGATCGATCTATGTTTGTGAGCACCATGACTGACGCAGTTCTTTCGCCCACTGGAATTGTCACGCTTTGAGGATCAGCAGAGTCTATTGCATCTCCTACAAATACGAGGGGAACCTCTAATTCATTCTGGAGCGGCTCGGAAATGCCCACAGTGACCATGAAATTCATTGTGGGTCCCTGAGAAATTGGAGAAACCTGTATGGTCAGGGCAGGCTTATCGTCATCAATGATCGTGACCATGCTTGGTTGTTGGTTGGAGTCAACGCCCGCTGGAAGAGTTCCGATGGATAGGGTAAACGTTTCATTCAGGTCATCGGAATCATGACGTGCTTGGATGGTAGCTGTACCAATGTAGGAGCCGGAGGGAATCCGTAGACTATTGATGCTCCGGAAATCGGAGTCATCCGTCGTTCCATGTTCAAAGTTCAATGGAATGATGAGATCAGTCGGGAGCGATTCAGATAAAATGGCCGACACAGTCAATCCTTCTCCTTCAAAAACGTATTCGGCATGAACCAAACTCACATGAGAAATGATGTCTCTGGTGGATCTCTCCGCCCTCACATGAGAGGATCTGAGTGCTCCTGTATGAGATGCAAACGTATTTTGAGAAGATTCATGAACTTCAACAGGATCACGATCAAGTTCTACTCCCATTGCTATCCTTGCCAATTTTTTAGGAGAGTCCACTTCACCCGGAGCGACATTAATGGGAAATAATGAGGGCAATAACTCCAACGATGAAGTTGGTAAAGAAATGTATGAACGCTCTGGATATTCAAGTTCAGGCAGATGTAGGATGTTTATCACTATGGATTCCTGATCGGAAATCACTGGAACACCATTTGCATCATAGGCAAGGGTCAATAAAAACAGTAGAATAATCCTACGCATCTCAAGAAAAGATATCATTCTGTTACAACTTGATTAGGAATCAATCAACATGGAGCTGATTCATCCTCTATGAAGGTCCGAGGTGACGACCTTGGTGGAATCTTCACAGATCCGTTCCAAAAAATCAGGGATTGGATTGGTTTCAAAAATTCAAGCATGTATATCAAAGCGATTTCACTACCCAGAGAATGTACTCTTGAAAGTGAATGAATAAGGAATGGTAATTGAGGCGAGTCAATAGATTTTAATTATCACAATAATTTAAATAAATTTTTTAGTAAGATACGCACTTTATTCCATTAAATTGGGAAGAGTCCGTTACGATTGACGAACTTCAGTATTCGCACGGAGCCCATTCTATTATATCTTTCAGGGAATAGATCTTGGCTTGGGGCAATCATTGTGATACGTATGATCACTGGATCCATGGAAGGACTGGGAGAATGCATTTGACTCTCATTCATCTGAGTAGATTGCTAGCAAGGTATAAAAAATGAAGATTTATCTACACATGAAATCATGGTGCTCCATTCAGGAGTATTGAACTGCTTGCTGGCTATGATGGGATTGAATCACCGATGTACGATTCAATCTCAACACATTCCCTCCCTTGATCAAATCAATAAATATGTGTATCTTCATACACATGTAATCTTGAAACACTCATGAGAGTCATAGAGTCTCCTCATCAAGTATTTTGATGTTTTCCATTCTGTCAAACCTAAATTGATCTGAACACATGGGTAGTCCACATTGGTTGACTTGTCAAATGACGAGGCGAGAAATGCTGACCATGTGCCGCAACGGTTTTGGTGGGGTGGCTCTCTTAGGATTGATGGGAAGTTCCGCCTTTGGGAAGATCATTCATCGGGTTGCTTCTCCCGAAAAAAATCCATTAACTCCCCGAGCAGGAGGTCTGATTCCAAAAGCGAGAAGCATCATCTTTTTATACATGGACGGTGGTGTTTCTCAGGTGGATAGTTTTGATCCCAAACCGCGTCTTGCTTTGGAGAATGGAGAGAATCCTCATGATAAATTTTCAGTTGATGCGACGCAGTTTAACAGCATTGGAAAGATTCTAAAAAGCCCATGGGAGTTTCACCGATATGGGGAGAGTGGAATAGAAGTCAGTGACTTATTCCCTCATGTCGGTCAATGCGTGGATGATCTTGCCGTCGTTCGTTCTATGGTAGCAGATTTTCCAGAACATACTAACGCCAATTACTTTCTACATACGGGAATTGGGATCCAGGGGCGCCCCTCTATGGGAGCATGGATCAATTATGGTCTTGGAAGCGAAAATCAGGATTTACCAGGGTATGTGGTTTTGGATGGAGGATTAATTCCTCCGGGAGGATTAGATAATTTCAACAGTGGTTTTTTGCCAGCTACTTACCAGGGATCTATTTTTCGTTCGGGTGATACGGCTCTACCCAATATTGAACCTCTGGAATCCACTTCGAATCTCCAACGCAGAAAATTGAACCTGATGAGCCGAACAGATCAGCATCTGTTGGGCCGGATTGGACATGCAGATCAGGTAGAGTCGGCTATATCCAACTATGAGCTTGCGTATCGCATGCAGGCCTCTGTTCCTGAATTGACCGACTTGTCTGGAGAAACGCAAGCAACGAAGCAACTCTACGGGATGGACTCAGATGATCCAAATACGAGGATATACGCCACTGAATGTCTCTTGGCCCGTAGACTGGTTGAGCGAGGAGTTCGCTTTATTGAACTGACCTGTCCTAATGTCGATGCTGACCGTTGGGATCAGCACTCTAATCTTAAGGATGGACATGAGCGCAATGCTCATGCAGTAGACCAGCCCATAGCTGGGTTGATCAGAGACTTGAAGGCACGCGGCCTTTTGGAAGATACGCTTGTGGTTTGGGCAGGTGAGTTTGGACGTACTCCCTTTGCTCAGGGTACTGATGGACGAGATCATAATCCATCAGCATTCAGCATCTGGTTAGCAGGGGCTGGAATCAAAGGAGGAACCGTTTATGGAGCAACGGATGAGTACGGTTATCGTGTGGCTGACAAGAAGACAACGATCCATGATTTGCATGCAACCATGTTGTATCTCTTGGGCTTGGAGCATGAGCGTCTGACCTATCGTTTTAGTGGTCGGGATATTCGCTTAACAGATGTTGGTGGAAATGTTATCCATGGAATCCTGTCATAGTTGTTTTCCGAATTGGTTTTGAATCGTCATTTTCAAGTAATGCAATGGATGCTTGTTCTGAACCTTTTAATGACTCTATTGGTTATTAAAGTGGTTAGATCCTATGAAAAATCTTCAATCAATGATGGATTCATCTTCTTGATTAGGGACTTCCATTTTCATTGACTCTTGATTTTCATTTAGGAATTCACTAAATTGGGGCAGATTCTGTTTTCAATCTCATGATGGACACTTTAATTGATAGAAATCCTGACATCTTGGGAGGTACTCCTGTATTCTACGGAACCAGAGTACCTATCCGTCTTCTCATGGAATATTTAGAAGCTGGAGAGCGGGTTGATGACTTTTTAGATGCTTTCCCTACCTTTACCAAAAATCAAGTGATACGGCTACTCCACATAGCTACCGAAAATTTGGTTGTTGATGAAGATTCTTCTTGACGAATCAATTCCTCGGCAGCTCAAATCAGAGTACAGAACTATCCTAAAACGTTTATGTTAAACATAACTTACAACTAGTTAAAATGACTCCACCCCGATTCAATAAAAATGAATCAAATCTGTGTCATTTTTATTGGCACACGCCGCAACACTAATGGTTAGACGTTGTTATGTTCTCCTATCCTATTAGGCAATCTTCATTGCTAATTATGGGTTTATCTTCATTATCAAATGTCTCATAAATCTATTCAACCCGTGGCCACGGAATCAATAGTGGTTTCGTTTTTGCTGACTAAGGCTAAAGAAATTGGCAGATGGGGTTTGACTCCTCTCCAAGTCAACAAGCTTGCATTTATTTTGCATGGTTGGACCTTGGGTTTGTTGGAGCGTCCGCTATTTGATAATAGCCCAAAGCGTATTCAAGCTTGGAGATATGGGCCGGTGGTCGTAGGCATATATCATACTTTAAAACCTTTTGGTAACAATTTGGTAACAATTGATCACATAAAAACTAGATACCAGTACGGGAAGGGTGATCCTTCAAAATATGAAGATGTCATTTCTGTGGACATTGAAGAGTTTATGCAAAAAGACGAAGATGCCACCGGCCACTTAGACTGGGTGTATAACATTTATTCTGACTTAGATGGTGGTCAATTAATTAACTATACCCACAGGAAAGGTGGGCCATGGGATCAGTGCCGGGCTAGGGGGTTTGAGGTGCTTGGACTCCGTGGAGAGAAACATATCCCTGATGATGTGATTTATCCATACTACAAAGAATATATTCAAAAAAACTTTTATTCGTGAAAGGTCACAGTCCAACTTCAGACAATGACCAGAGTAGCCGACTTAAGTCTCAGCTCTCTCAGGAATTTATATCTGGTCCTAATAAATCGCTTGATTCTTGGAACTACCACACTACAGTTGTATCCATACGATAATACCATATGTTGAAGAACTTAGACTGTAATCACACTGATAGTATTCGTCTGTTTTTCTACTGATGACATCCTGACAAGCCCCTGTGTTTTGTAGGAGGATCGTAGATCAATCTCTGCCGAGGCTGATCTACGCAGCATTCGGGAGCGTCGT
>JAPOTS010000015.1 GCA_026709065.1 Bacteroidota bacterium | reverse complement strand
ATGTGCCGGATCATAGAATTTTGAGGTATGTTACGGTGCTCATGAATATTCTGGGTAGAAAATAAAGATGCTTTGGAAGATCCTACATGGTCAAAAAGATTCAATTCTAATTGGATCTTTTTGGTCGGTGCAATTTGTATGTAACGACTCAGCTCTACTGATAGACAGCGCATGGAATTACTGATAAATGTAATCTAATTTGAACAACCATCTGATTGGAGTGCAATGAATCACACTATGTTTCGTAATTTTCAACGGAAATCATTCAATTAATCAAATTAAATTAAACTAATGGCACACAAGGGTACAATTGGAATTCTTACAGGCGGGGGAGATGTCCCAGGGCTTAATCCTGCAATTCGAGCCGTCACATTAAGAGCTATCCGTGAAGGCTATAAAGTGCTGGGAATTAAGCGTGGTTGGGCTGGGCTTGTTGATCTTGTTCAGGATCCAGATTTTGACAACTCTGAAAGTGTTGAAGAACTTGAAGAAACCATTGTTAATTCTGCCGCACGTACTGGAGGAACATTCTTGCACAGTTCTCGCACCAGACCAAGCCACTTACCTAAGGCCACGCTACCATCACATTTACGAGATCAATTTACTGAGGAAATCAATGATGTCACTTCGGCGGTGCTTTCAAATATTGAGTACCTTGGTATTGATTACCTGATTCCGATAGGCGGTGATGACACCCTCAGTTATGGTTATCGTCTTCATAAGGAGGGTGTCAATGTTGTTGCGATACCAAAGACGATGGATAATGATGTCCCTGGTACAGATTACTGCATCGGATTCGGTACTTGTGTGACTAGAACAATTGAATTGGCCAACACATTACGAACCTCGGCTGGTTCTCATGAGCGTTTTCTAGTGATTGAGGTGTTTGGTCGCTATGCTGGATATTCTGCACTATTGCCTGCAATGGCCGGTGCAGCCGATCGTTGTGTTATTCCAGAAATTGATTTTGACATTGATACACTGACTGATCTACTGGTTTATGATCGCAATCGTAATCCTAGCCGATACTCCGTCGTTTTGGTGTCCGAAGGAGCTAAGATCAAAGGAGATGAAGGGATGTCGTTTATGGGATCTGAAAAAGACCAGTACGGTCATGCGAAGCTTGGTGGCATTGGCGATCGAGTTGGATTGGAGTTGAAGAGACGTTCTCCAACCTATAACAACGGAAGACGAATCAATATTGTTAATCAGCGTCTGGGGTATTTAGTACGATGTGGAGCACCAGATGCCTTGGATTGTGTTGTTCCCATGGCTTATGGAAATTTAGCCTTGGATTTAATTCTAGAAGGGACATCCGGCCGTCTTGTTAACATCCGTAACGGAGTCTATGGAAGTATTTCCATGGAGGTCATCAACGGCCCCCACAAAGTGGTTGATGTAGAGAAGTTTTACAATCAGGAGCGATTACGTCCTAATTTCAGTGATCTCCGAGAGGCTCCCTTATTTATTATGAACTCCGATTAATCAACACTGGATTGATTAGGTTACACGCATTGAGTACAGAGGGCTTGAAAGAACATGCACCAACTGTTGACTCTCTGACATATTAAGCTAAAATCAATAAATCTTGCCAATAATTTTGTTGTTTGAGTTATTTTGCCTAAATTGTTAAGGTAAATTTTTATTTTAACCTTAATCATTTTAGTATATGCTCTTAAAAATACTCTACTCTTCAGCAGGATTGTTTTTGCTCACTCCTTTGTGGGCCTTCGCTCAGGAATCAGGTTCCATCAATGGTGCTGACACTGGATGGCTCTTAGCCTCAACTGCGCTAGTGCTCCTGATGACTCCCGCATTAGCGTTCTTCTACGGAGGGCTTGTTCGCTCCAAGAATGCTCTCAATACCATGATGATGAGCTTCGTTGCTTTGGGGATTTCTGGTACACTCTGGGCGATTGCAGGATACTCTTTCGCATTTGGATCTGGAAATGCGTTCTTTGGTGATGTTTCAGCAATCTTATTGGCAGGTGTTGGTCTTAGTCCAAACGGGACGATACCAGATTTATTGTTTGTAGGATTTCAGGGGACATTTGCGATCATTACAGCCGCACTTATTTCTGGGGCAGTTGTAGAGCGAATGCGGTTTATTCCTTATATCCTATTCATTGGTCTTTGGGGCTTATTTGTTTATGCTCCAGTGTGTCATTGGGTGTGGGGTGGAGGTTGGCTCGGTGATTTAGGTGCGCTTGATTTTGCTGGAGGTGCAGTGGTTCATGTCAATGCAGGAATCGCAGCCGTTGTCGCCGCAAAAGTCCTCGGTCCAAGAAAAGATTATGGACGGGAGGCACTATTGCCTCATAATGTACCATTTGTTCTGCTAGGTGCTGGTTTGCTCTGGTTCGGCTGGTTTGGATTCAATGGTGGAAGTGCGCTTGCGGCCGACGGGATTGCAGCTCTTGCACTAGTTAATACCCTTTTAGCACCCGCTGCTGGAGTTTTTGTCTGGACGTTACTCGATCACATCACAACGAAAAAGGTCACAGCGGTTGGAATAGCTACTGGCATAGTAGTCGGTCTTGTCGCTATTACACCTGCTGCGGGGTTTGTATCACCTGGAGGGGCTCTCATTGTCGGTGCTGTTGGAGTGATTCCAAGTTACTTCATCATTAAGTGGCGCACAAGAACGAGCTTAGATGATTCTCTGGATGTGTTTGCCGCACATGGAATGGGCGGTATCATGGGTGCTCTGTTGACAGGAGTACTTGCAACGACTGCCATCAATTCTGGCGGATCGGATGGGCTGATGTATAGTGGCACTTTTGGACAATTAGGAATCCAGGCATTATCTGTTGTTGCAGTCGCAGTATTCAGCGGAGTTGTGACCTATATCATCCTTAAAGTTATTGGACTCATCACCAGTTTACGAGCCGAAAATGCCGAAGAAGGGTTGGGAATGGACATTGTTGCACATGGTGAAGAAGCCTACGCGACCGGGGAAGGAGCTGTATTGCTAAATGAAAAAGAAGCGCCATCATCTGTGAATGGATTTAATCACAATTAAACAATTACGAATCAATGAAACTTGTAAAAGCAATCATACGACCTTCAAAGCTTCCAGATGTATTACGTGCGCTTTATCATGCCGAGATTACTGGTTTGACCGTCTCAAATGTGCGTGGACATGGTGGTGAAGTTAAAGTTGTTGAAACCTATAGAGGTACGACTGCCAAGATGGAACTTAAAGACAAAATCATGATCGATATGGGGGTTTCGGACGACTTTGTAGACATAGCCATAGAAGCGATATGCAACAGTGCATTCACTGGCAATGTGGGGGATGGGAAGATTTTCGTTCTACCAGTTGAGCGAATTATTCGCGTCCGAACCAAGGAAGAGAATATGGCTGCAGTCACTCCTGTCGCTTAATTATTGATCTAAATATCACTTAAAGGGCACTCGGAGAGCATTTTATCTGAGTGCCCTTTGTTCTACTCTACCCTGAATTTCCAACCACGTTTTGTCTGACGTTTGCCTGCGGAGATATCAGG
>JAPOTS010000098.1 GCA_026709065.1 Bacteroidota bacterium | reverse complement strand
GAAGAGGCTAACTCATCCACCAAGGTTTTTCTTCATTTTTCGCAGATTCACTCTTCGTCTTTTTTTTCCACGCCCGCTTTCACTTACACCGCTCCACCGCCTCTCGCGTCCCGGGATACCCTAACTTTAAAGCCTTCTCATAGTGACCAAGCTTAGCTTCTCCACTGCGCGCAAGCCCCATTCCAGTCTCAAAACACATCCCTAAATAAAACAATCCGTTAGGATCTCCTGCCATCGCATGTTGATAAACAGTGTAGCCCCACTGATCATTAGAAAATACATTCCCCAACCGCTCCCCCCATGTAGGAGGGATACTCCGTATGGATGGATACCACCAGTTTTTGATGATGTGGAGCTGATGGAGCGAGTGCACCAAAATCTTTTGTATTGCGTTAACAGTTTTTAGTGACTTCGAGCTATCGTTGTACATCATTTTTGATTCAGTTTTGGTTTTGATGGATCCATTGTATGCTGAGCAATGATGCTGACATTCCTTCCACCATCTGGCTTAGTAATCATGATCATCTTCATATCTTTCTTTTCCATTGAATTCCTTGAATGATCTCAGCAATGGCAGAGAAGCGAACACAATCCTCTACATTACTTGCGTGAAAAATTAGATCAATGAGATGCGGTTCAAAATTAATCATTCCATACGATTCGTGAAGAATCTATTTGTTAATAGGTTACACTCCATCCAGAATGTTGAGGCTTGGGAAATTAACGCTTTATGCAATAATTGGAAATATTAACTGATGGCATGCGTGAGATCTGGGAAGCGCATTCAATATACAGATAGGGGCCAAACTTTGGAGTCAGCTCTTTTTTGTAGGAACAACTCAAAACACTGGTTATTACTCTCTCAATCCTTCATATCACTTAATCTTCCATACATTATCTCACACTATTGATTAATATGCATATTACGCACATTGCAGGACACTGAATACGAAGTTAATGGGACTTGTATTTGAAGATAACGGGACACTAATCTGAAGTATCACCAGCCAGAAAACTAATATCAAGACTATGCAGAATTCCTGTTTCTTGGCTGTCCGTTATTAGGAGTAGTATACAACAAAATCATTGAGCGGGGTTCCATGCTAAATTCATGACATCTGTAGTTGCAACCCACAAAAAATTTCAGATTTCAACCATTGGTACCCTTAAAAAGTTTGTCATCTTTAGGTTTGACTTTCCCATAACATTCGAATTGGAATTGCATACATCCTATCTCCATAACTCGCACATGTGTCTCCATCGTATAGTACTGCCCCAAAGGCAAAGCGATCTGAGTGTGCAGCCTTCACCTTACGGAGGCTCTTAAAGTCGGAGCTATTTACTGAAAAAGATGCTTTCACTTCAATTCCACATAACTGAAATGCTCCACGCTCAATGATTAAATCCACTTCAACATCATCCCGATCACGAAAATGGTAAAACCTGTAAGGATCATTTGACGAACTAGATTGCCTTCTTAATTCCTGAAAGACAAATGACTCAACCAGATGTCCTAAAAACGTTCTATTGTTTTTCAAAAAATTGACATTTATATCCAATAGTGAGCAAGCAAGTCCAGTGTCACAAATGTGAATTTTGGGGGTTTTCACTAACCGCCGCATTTGATTACTAGACCAAGGTAAAAGCCGTTCAATTAGAAATTGGCGCTCAAGCAATCCAAGATAACTACGAATCGTATTGGTATTCATTTGCAAATTTGAAGCAAGTGAAGACACATTCAAGAGTTGACTTGACATATTAGATACAACAGTTAAAAGCTTGGGTAGGGCATCAATGGAACGTATACCTGAAATTTCCAATATATCTTTTTGGACGAGGCTGAGAACATAACTGCTGTACCAAGAGGTGCGTATCGGACCAGAGGGAATCGCCAATAAAGCAGGATAACCTCCCAAAACGATTCTTTCTAAGAGGTTTTTGTCCAATGGCTCCATCTTAGTCATCGGGAATGTTCCACGAAATAAACGTTCCAAAAAAGGAGTAGATGTGGTCTGATCTAATTCTTGTTGAGATAAAGGATGGAGGCAAACAATCACCATGCGACCTGCAAGAGCATCATTTAACTCGGAGAGAAAATGGGCACTGGTTGAACCTGTCAATATCAAACGTCCCGGTTTTCGATTGGAATCAACTGACAGTTTTAATGGACGAAATAACTCAGGTACAAGTTGTACTTCATCAAGAATTGCACGATCAGACAAATTGTGAATGAAACCCATAGGATCATCTTGGGCGGCTTCACGGATCTTCGGATCATCAAACGAATGGTACGTATATCCGAGGGGAGATCCAATGGCCTGTGCAAGGGTTGTCTTCCCACACTGCCGAGGTCCATGGATGAGTACTATGGGCATGTATTCAATGGCCTGAGTAAGTAGAAACTCTGACCGTCGAGGTAAAATCTGATGAGAAATCATTTCAGCAAGTAATCAAACAAGTTTCGGCTAATTATCAATTTTTGAATCGCTGATTGTCAATAATATACATAATATAGGGGAAATTTCACGAAGAAATGTAGTCATATCTTAAAGAATTATTCGTTATCAATCAGATATGAGTTCTAATTAAATCATTGATATACTTATATATTTGAGTGGTTTTTATTAAATTATAGTTATGTGAATGAAGAAGTTTATTGTTTTATTGATTGGATTACGTCTAATTGTCAATTATTTATTCGCTTATTTTCAAATTTGTTTATTGATGATTCAAAATTAAACGAATAACCATTAGACTTCCGCAAATCGTCTTAAGGGAGAGAAGTAATGGTTATTCAACACTCTCCGCAACCTTATACTCCCGTGTATTCTGACGCGCCTTTTCCTTTTTTGGCAACGTGCCACGCTGCGACATCCAAATGGGTCTCTGTCTCTAATTGCCTGCGACCTCTGGACTGAAAAATTCCAAATCAAACGAACAGGTCATCTAAGGATGCGGATATTGCCTCTCAATGTCTTTGACTAACGATTCCCCAATATCAATGTCATAGCCCAAGATGGGCTGATACGAATCTTCGATCACGTCCACTGGCACGACTAACTCTACTTGTGACTGATTTCAAAGGTGATGCGACGCATTTTCGTGAATAAAAAAAACCTCATTATAGAATATGTAGCCACAACCAAAGCCGAAATCAACCGATGAAATTTCCAATTCACATCACTAAATCTCAATAGTTTACCATTCATTATTTATGAAACCATAGACATGGATAGATCATCCAATCCTCATTGGGTAGACGTTTTTAACAAAATCGTCTATAAGGAGTAAACTTAACCATTACTATTAACCCACAATAAAGTATGGCATTATCAAATGGTGTGAAGATCCAAACCATCAACTACATGGATTTGATCGGCAATGGAAAAACATTCAGTTTACCAGCCTATCAGCGCGATTATTCATGGTCTGAACATCACTGGGAAGACCTGTGGAATGATATAGTCAGGATGACGGAGGCTACCCCCGATCGCCATTTTATGGGGATTTTGTTTATTCAGGAAAAAAACGACCGAGAATTTGTGGTGATAGACGGACAGCAGCGGTTAACCTCATTAAATATTTTCGGGCTTGCCGTGATCAGTAAATTGAATCATTTAGCGGATCAGGGAATAGATCCATCATCTAACAGGGAGCGTGCCAAACGACTTCAGAATCGCTTTATTGGAGAAAAAGATCCAGCTGCATTAACCGAAAGTACCCGCCTCCGTCTCAATCACACCGATAACTCCTTCTACCTGAACTACCTCGTTCAACAAAGGACTCCACCCAGTCCGAGAAAATTTCCTTTGTCCAATCAACTGCTTTGGGAATGCTTTCAGTATTTCGCAGCAAAGTTTGATCAACTCGGGGAGTATTCTACGATGGGTCAGGAAGTGGCAAGCCTTCTATCGAAGACCGTGGCTCGCAAATTATATTTCATTTGCATCATGGTTGAGGATGAGTTGGATGCCTATACGTTGTTTGAGACGATCAATGCCCGTGGACTTCAACTCACGGTTACAGATCTTCTCAAAAATTATCTCTTTTCGCTCGTTAGAGTCCCCACCGATATCGCAGTGCTCCAGATTCAGTGGGAATCCTTGTTAAATTTCACTGATTATGAACGGTTTCCTGATTTTTTACGTTATCATCTTTTGTGCAAACATGACCATGTATCGCGTCAACGCTTGTTTAAGATGGTAAAGGATCAAACACGTTCAAATGGTGATGTATTTAGTTTGATGGGAGAACTTGATCAGAGAGCTGATCTATTTGCGGCAATGTCTGATCCGAATCATGATCATTGGAATGAATTCCCCAGTGCAAAACCATATATCCGAGAACTTAGTCTTTTTCAGGTAGATCAGATGATGCCCCTGATCTTTGCCACCTGGGAAGTTTTTTCACCAGAAGACTTTGCAAGAGTTCTCAAACTGCTGTCCGTGATTACGTTTCGCTACAGTATCATTTGCAAACTAAATCCCAATCTACCTGATCGGGTTTATCCACATGCTGCTAAAGAAGTCCTCAGTCAATCTGCAAGAACACCTTCAGATGTCTTTACTCTCATCAAGTCCATTTATGTGGATGATGAAATCATGATCCAGAATTTTTCAACCTTTGCTCTCAACCCACGCGGTCAAAATAAAAAAATAGTCAAGTACATTTTGGCAACATTAGAACAGGATGCCAGTGGGCGTATGTGTGATTTTGAAACGGATCATGGAACCATTGAGCACATCCTGCCCGAAAACCCAATGGAACAATGGGACGAAACATTCCCACCAAAATATCAAAGGGTATCCATGTTTCGACTGGGGAATCTAGCACTTCTGGAGTCTTCTATCAACAGGGACATAGGCAATGCAACCTATGATCAAAAATCTGTTGCCTATCATGAGAGTACGTATGCACTGACCAGAGAAATTCCTGAGATTGCTCCAGAAGAATGGAACTTGGCACTATTGGACAAGCGACAGCGTGAATTTGCATTGAAGTCTATCCGTCTATGGCGATCAGACTTCGCCTAAAAATCATATTAAAATAGATGAACATCCAGCAGATGAAGTAGCCGAATGTCTTTTGAGGTAGTTGCATGGATTGCCTGAGCCCCCATGTCTGGACGACTATCTCCAACCTCACCCTTTCAACTCCTGAGTGATTTCGAACATGTACCCCCAATGATAGATTTCTCAGGCAGGGTTTCCAGTTGAACGCATTTTCGTAGATACCAGGGTGAGAATATGTCCAAAAACAAGCATGGTTGAGCCGAAAGTGGTCAATATTGTTTCAGAAGACTCTCCAAGAATACTATCTGAGAGAACTGCAACAATGAGCAGTATAAGCCCACCTACAGTAAGGCTGGGACTACAGCACGACGATGCCGTTGATAGCTAGGCCACGCAATCAACAAAACAATTCCCGCGAGTGCTATGGTAAAACTAATATGAATGACTTGGATGCTACCCATACCAGAGCACACCCTTGCGATGACCGGTATGGCGAGGCAGTGTATATACAAAGAGTCGACAGGATGATGCCCGTCATATCTAAGGGAGGACGGGTAATAGTAGTCGTCATGAAGATGAATCGAGGATTATTCTCAAAGCGCAAAAAAAACTGGTATTGTATGATCAATCTCAGAGAGCAAAAATCAAAGCTATGAATACGATACAAACTATGACGTTGGATTTCAATTAAGCGATACGACTGACAAATCGGGTATGTGATAAAATATATTTCGGAAGAGATTTTCGGCGTAATCGCTTGTTCCCCTTCTCAAAGGTTGAACAACTCACTACTGGAGCGAAAGTCCTGCCCGATCAACCAGCATTCCATTACGCATATTTTCTTCTTCCAAAAAGGAAGTTAGCGCACTTCCGGTAAGAAAATAGGGCTGAAATCCAGCAAGTGCAAAAGATCTTCTGACTTCAGTCTTTTTTGAAATATTCCACAGTGCAACCCGCAATAACTCTATGCGTGCATTTGGAAGACCAGTTGGGGCTACAATGACCAGCCATTGCCCATCGGAAGCATAATCAAATCCGAGTTCTTTCAAGGTAGGAATGGAAGGGGCCGATGGAACTCGTCGATTGGACATGACCGATAACGTTAGTACTTGTCCAATGGTATGGAGAGAATCAACATCATCAAATGATGTAAAGATGACATCAACGTTACCAGTAAATAACTCATCAAGTGCTGGGGTAGCCCCCGAGCTAGGTTGCCACAAAAGTACAGATGGATCAAGTCCAGCCGCTTCAAGAAATCCAATACGATTCAGGTCCCAGATACCTCCGTAATAAGTCCCACTTGCTGTTAGAGAGCCAGGGTTTTCGGCTAATGTGGCGACTAAGTCATGGATATTTTGCCAAGGGGCATCATAACGAACAGTGATCGCCCCTGGATGCACTGCCATTAGTGCGAGAGGTGTGTAACGGCTATAGTTGACGGATGTAATACCAGTCCAGTGGTTGATTGTAGATTCCACACTAAGGATTCCCAGCGTATAGCCATCTGACTGAGAATTGAGTATCGCTGCATGGCTATAGATTCCATTAGCCCCTGAGCGGTTTACGACCTCAACAGATTGTTCTAACTCTCTGGTAAGAGCTTGTGCCACACCCTGGGAGGCTGCATCACCAGTTGATCCTGCCTCCCAAGGAGTGATTAAATTTAATGATTGATCTGGGAATGCCTGCTCAATAACAGGTGTATGACATGCAAACAGTAAGGTGACTATTCCCAAGAGACCAATGATCCGCAAATCAGCCACCACTCCACGGAGGTGCAACATCATTAGAGCGAGCGTAAGCGATTAACTGACCTAAATGTTCATGTGTGTGGCCGGTAATGATCCCAATAACTCCGTAATGATTCATGGTCATTCCAAAAACTTCTGCAGTAGAAGTCAAGTCTGCATCCGCCATTGAGGCGAGGAGTTCACGAACATGTTCTTGAGAAGCCATTAGACGGGCCATTGCACCTTCTTTGGTGTCAGTATCCATAGCTTCATAATCTGATTCATGCCCAAGCATGGCCGCGATTCCAAAGTTGGCATCAGAGACATGATTCAATACTTCAGCCACCGAGCGAACTCCTTCGGCGGGGCTCCATCCAAAATGATCTTCTGGAATGGCATCGCTGAGGCTGTTAAGTTTATCGGATGCTCCGTTAAAATCCATCATCACTGCATCAAGATAGGCACTATTACTATGGTCTTGGGCCGTAGCTGGAAGCGCTATAAAAACTGCAATCAAAAAGAATGTAATATTTCGTAACATAGGATTAGATTTTTGGTTGAGTGAATTATTAAAAGTACAGTCATTAACTTTTTAGGTCCGAAATTGTTTCATATGTATCGTTTCACTTAGGTACTAGTAATTAGAGAGACTTCCAATATCATTCACATGCGTTCTTATCAAGGGCGATCAAATCAAAATAGTGGCAATTCCTCTGACCTGTTATTTGATGCTCAAAGAATATTTCGTTCAGCCATTGAGGCTGTGAGCCCATTCAAATTATCGCAAGTGATCCAAGAGATATCAGTTGCAGATTCATGTAGGGTTGTGGGAGCTGGAAAGGCAGCAATGGCAATGGCTTCTACGTTAGAACAAAGTTATCCAGACCATTCATTTAGCGGACAGGTCGTGGTACCTCATGGATATATTGACTCATTTCCTGCGGATCTCCCTCCTCCAAGGAACATCATTGTTAGAGAGGGAGGGCATCCCATTCCAGATGCAGACAGTCTACATTCAGCGAGAGATGCGTTGAAGATTGCAGAATCATTAGGTGATCAGGATACTCTGATTGTTCTTCTTAGTGGTGGTGCTTCGGCATTATGGAGTCTCCCAATTGCTGGGTTAACCCTCATGGATCTACAAAAAGTGAATCAACAGTTACTGGAGTGTGGCGCTGAGATTCATCAAATCAATACAATTCGTAAGCATTTATCTCAGATCAAAGGGGGGCAATTAGCAAAGGCAGCTAGTCCAGCTCAGCTTATCACGCTTGCTATTTCAGATGTCATAGATGATGATGAATCTGTCATTGGTAGTGGGCCTACAGTCGGTGATCCGACCACTTGGGAAGATGTAGTTGACATTATTGATTATTTTGATATTGAAGTCCCTCCTGCGGTTTGGAAATTCATTGATCAGGGAATTGATGGGCAATATCCAGAGACTCCTGAGTCCATTTCAAGTGTTTTCCAGCACGCCTCATATCACTTGCTTGTTTCAAATAATGATGCGATTGAAGGAGCAAAGCAAATGGCAGAACAGCTTGGGTATAATGTGGTTGAAAGAAACCTTTTTGTGTCAGGTGAGGCGCGCGATATAGGTGCAGTCATGGCTCAGAGAGTCCGTCTCCTTCAACCGCGTGAATGCTTGTTGTGGGGAGGAGAAACGACGGTCACGATTCAAGGTATGGGTAAAGGTGGTCGTAACCAAGAGTTAGTGCTTTCAGCCGCTTGTGAATTTAAAAGATCTAAAGCGAATATATTGCTACTTTCAGGCGGGACAGATGGGATTGATGGGCCAACGGATGCCGCGGGAGGGTGGTCTACACCAAACACTTTTCATGAAGCGAAGTCAAAAGGCATTGACCTGTACGAATTTCTCTCTGATAATGATGCCTATCATTGTCTCCAAGAGATTGATCAACTTCTCTTTACTGGACCTACGCATACCAATGTGATGGATATAGGAATTGGGCTGAGAGGGCATGAGTAATCGACTTTCTTTGGAACAAAGCCCTTATCTGTTACAGCATAAAGATAATCCAGTCGACTGGTGGCCCTGGGGCGAACAAGCCATCGAAGCCGCGCACGCATCCGATCGTCCAATCTTTCTTTCAATTGGTTATGCAACCTGCCATTGGTGTCATGTCATGGAGCGAGAATCTTTTGAAGATTCTGAGGTTGCTAGATTACTGAATAAGACATTTATTAACATCAAAGTTGACCGTGAGGAACGTCCCGATATTGATGCTATTTATATGGATGCCTGTCAAATCGCCACTGGACGAGGAGGATGGCCCTTGACTGTGATGATGACCCCAGAAATGCAACCATTTTTTATTGCAACGTATCTCCCAAAAACTCAGCGCTATGGGCAAGAAGGGTTGCTGGAAATCATCCCAAAGATTAATCAGATTTGGGAGCAACAACGTGAATTAGTATATGAATCCGCAGGAGAGTTTACAAATGCACTCATAAAATCCTCAAACCTAGATCTATCTGGTCAAGACCTTACAGAAGAAGCACTTCATCGGGCATTTCGTCGCTGTGAACAAGAATTTGATTTTGATCATGGCGGATTTGGAACAGAACCGAAGTTTCCGACCCCTGAAAAATTAAGATTCTTACTACGTTATTGGTATCGTACAGCTGAGCCAAAGGCTTTGGAGATGGTTGAGGTGACCCTTCAACAAATCAGGCGGGGTGGAATTTATGATCAGATTGGAGGGGGATTTCATCGCTACAGTACAGATAGAATCTGGAGAGTTCCTCATTTTGAAAAGATGCTCTACGATCAGGCTTTGCTCCTGCTGACTTATCTTGAAGCATACCAAGTGACTAGAAAGCAGGAGTACCTGCAAACCGTTCGGCATACCATTGCTTATCTTCAACGTGAACTTCGCAATTCAGAGGGCGCATATTATACGGGTGAGGATGCGGATTCCGAGGGGATAGAGGGTAAATACTATGTTTGGGATATTAACGAAATAAGAAGAATTCTCACACCAGAACAGGCAAAGGAAGTTGAATATATTTTCAATCTTGGGCGCAAGGGAAATTACTTAGATGAAGCGACACGGAAACTGATTGGTCAAAATATACTCTATCGCGCAGTGGATGACACACTAACTGATTCCGAACATTTATCTCAAGCATCTGATCGATTACTTCAATCTCGGAGTCAGAGGATTAGACCACTTCTTGATGATAAGATATTGACGGATTGGAATGGGTTAATGATCATGGTTTTAGCTAAATGTGGAATGGTGTTGGGGGATCTATCTCTAATCCGAGATGCTGAAAAATGTCTCCAGTTCATTGAGACATATTTAATATCAACATCAGGCCAACTTCTCCATCGTTGGCGAGAGGAAGTCGCAGGTATTCCTGGGCTTCTTGATGATTATGCGTTTTTGATCGGAGGATTAATTGCCCTTTACGAAGCAACGGGTAACGAGCGCCACTGCACACTTGCAAAGCAATTCACAGAAACCGTTCTGTCCGATTTTGTGAGTAACAATGGAGATTTTTTCATGGTCGCAGAACAGAATGATGATTTATTATTGAGACCGAAGCAATTGTTTGATACCGTCATTCCATCGGGGAATTCAATGATGATGATGAATTTATTTCGCCTGTCGAAATTGACGGGTGATCCAGAACTTGAAGCTAATGGCCATCAAGCAATGAAGGCCTTTTCGAGCGGGATTTGGAACCAACCAACTAGCTTTTGTGGAGCACTTTCTGCGCTTGACTATGCATTAGGACCGAGTTACGAGATCATCGTTTCAGGTCCAAGAGATGCACATGAAACAGACTCCGCGCTGTCTGCTCTACGAAGTCGTTATTTTCCTAATGCGGTCATTGCGTCACGTCGTGAATTCGCGAACACCAATGAATTTGCAATCCATTTATGTTACGGAAATACATGTGAGCTTCCAACGAAGAATCTTGAAGAGGTACTCTCTCGGATCTCCAAATCATCAGCAATGCATCATAATTTGGATGAGTGAAGTGTTCGTGTTAAGTGCGAAGCGTTCGCCAATTGGTCGGTTTGGGGGTAGTTATTCATCTCTCGGACCTGCACAACTCGCAACACCAATTCTAAGAGGTGTTTTGGATCAGGCGGGAAATCCTGATGAGTTATTAGACCTACTCATTATGGGCAATGTGTTATCTGGAGGGCATGGTCAACTCATTGCACGTCAGGCAGCAAAACATGCTCAGATCCCCGATTCGGTTGATGCTGTCATGGTTGATATGGTCTGCTCCTCTGGAATGATGAGTGTCATTATGGGGGCATCGTTGATTCAATCTCGCATGACACATCTTGTTTTAGCTGCAGGTGTCGAGTCCATGTCTACGGCTGGATTTGGACTTTCTAGCAAAGCAAGATGGGGATACAAATATCTTCCAGTGGCAAATGAACCCCTCGTTGATTTACTACATCAAGATGGCCTTAAAGACCCGATCAGTGGAGAATCAATGGGGGTTCAGGCCGAGCGTACTGCTCAGTTGCATCAGATCAGCCGTAGAGAACTTGACGAACTTGCAGCTCTATCACATGCGCGTGCGGATTCAGCGAATAAATCAGATAGATTCACTCAGGAAATCACTACAATCCATGAAAATAACTATGATCTATTAAGGAGTGACGAAGGAATTCGTCCAGATACGACGGTTGAGGGGCTTTCTACGCTCCCTTCAGTGTTTACTAGTGATGGCGTTCTAACATCTGGAAATTCTAGCCAGATCAGCGATGGAGCCGCAGCACTACTGCTAGCAAGTGAAGGCTTTGTAAAAACTCATGGAGTCAACCCAGTTGCTCGTATTTTAGGATATGGGTGGTCTGCGGGTGAGTGGAGTCGTTTTATTGAAGCTCCGATTAAAGCTTGTTCCAAGGTGCTTAAAAATTTGAATATGGAAGCAACAGATATTGATCTCTATGAAAACAATGAGGCTTTTGCACTCAGTACAAGTTTATTTTTGCGGGGGATGGAGATTGATACAGAAACGTTGAATGTTCATGGTGGCGCAATCGCTCTTGGGCATCCGCTTGGTTGTTCTGGTACCAGAATCATTGTCACACTGATTCATGCATTAACTGAATATCAAAAATCTTTAGGACTGGCAACACTCTGTCATGGAACAGGAGGAGCCACAGCCATTGCACTTGAAAGATTGTAATCAAAAGATTTACTTAGTCACCTAATGAATTGATCCATCAAAGCAAGCCCTGAATGGTCAGATAATGGGACGATTTTTAATGAACTTAGACACTTAATGGGTATATACTGATTTGAGTACAATTCTGCAATTCTCCATTTGTTCTACCACGCAAAACACATCTCGTAAATGAGCGACAGTGATCAACGGCATTTAGGTCGCTTCAGTGCGACGGCACTTGGTGTCGGTGCAATTGTCGGGGGCGGTATTCTTGCTCTTGCAGGCGTTGCGTTCGCGACTGCTGGCTCGGCAGCGATTATTGCGTTTATACTTAATGGTGGAATCGCAATGTTGACCGCTGTGAGTTTTGTGCGTCTTTCGTCAAGATACCCCGAATCTGGTGGCACCTATGCTTATGCTAAGCGCGCTGTATCAATTGAAGTGGCTTTCATCGTAGGGTGGGTTGTTTGGTTTGCGTCTATTGTCGCGGGTGTGCTGTATGCGATTGGCTTTGCAGTCTTCACCGTAGAGGGAGCACTCCGATTATTTCCAGAAATTTCTGGAACTTGGATTGGAGACGGAAGGGGGGAGCTTGTATTGGCCATGATCGCAATTGGTGTATATTCTTGGATTTTAATGGGGCGATCGGCGGGCGGAGGAAATTCAATTACAGTTGGAAAGGTGGTCGTCTTTGCTTTACTCATTATCGGAGGCATATGGGTATTTTTTACTGGAAGCCCCAGTGAGGCAGTCTCTCGGTTGCGGCCATTTGCACCTGAAGGGTCAATGGGTATTTTGGTGGCAATGGGCTATACCTTCATTGCGCTTCAAGGATTTGATTTGATTGCAGCTGTAGGGGGCGAAGTGAAGAATCCAAAACGGACTCTACCCTTTGCTATGTATGCATCTCTTGGCATCACGCTAGTGATATACCTACCATTCCTAATCGTTATTGCGACCGTAGGAGCTCCTCCTGAGGGCGTTCTTGAAGCAGCCCAACGTAATCCAGAGGGTTTTGTGGCCGCGGCGGTAGATCAATATTTGGGGACGACTGGATATTGGCTTGTGATTGGCGCTGGAATGCTATCAATGCTCTCCGCGTTGCATGCAAATTTATACGGTGCATCACGTGTAGCGTTTTCTATGGCGCGCGATCGTACCCTTCCCCGTCAAATCGGACGGATTCGCGGCGGAAGTGGATCACCAGCCACGGCAGTGGTGACGACTGGGTTGATGATGGTCGTGATTGTGCTTGCGGTGGATGATGTAGCAACCGCAGGCGCAGCCGCTAGTTTGATATTTCTTGTTTCATTTGCGATGGTCCACTGTACCGCGATCCTTATTTTGAGGCGATCTGGTGAAGTACGCTTTCCAGTGATACCCATCTTGGGGGTTATCTTTTGCTTAGGACTGGCGATTTTTCAAGCCGTAGTCGTCCCCGAAGCTGGCCGGATCGCTGCATTATGGCTGGGAGTGGGTATGGTGTTATATTTGATGGCACTTGCGCCTGGTGCAAGGGTAGCCGATGCAAGTGCTGAAGCGAGTGATCCAGAGCTGGCTCGCTCAAGGGGGCGTGCACCGCTTGTCCTAGCTCCTATCGCTAATCCAGCGAGTGCTGCAAGCATGTCTAATGTTGCTGCAACTGTATGTACTCCGAATGCGGGGAAGGTGATGCTTCTTTCAGTCCTTGACCCAAATCAAATCCGGGATGATACTAACATTCTCAACGCTAAAGATATTTTGTCTGAGGCACTTGATGGCCACATCAACCCTATCTTTAGTCCAGAAACATTGTTTACAATCGCCTCAGATAAATGGGCTGAAATTGCTCGTGTTGCAAATGAGCATAGATGTGAAACGGTGCTTCTTGGTTTGCCTCATATTGAAAAGCCTGGCGTTGAGGTCCGTTTAGAAGGATTAATCGCGTCTATTGATGCGGATGTTGTGATTTTGAGAGCTCCATTGCGATGGAATGTAGCTCAGGTCAGCCGTATTCTGGTGCCTGTTCGAGGGCAAAATGTTCACAGTCCCTTACGTGCAAGGTTCTTGGCAAGCTTGTCTCGTATCTCTCCTCCAGACCTAACATTTTTGCAAATACTGCCGTTAGACACCACTGCAGATGTCCAGCGGAGGCAACAACATAAGCTGCAACGTCTTGCAAGAGAGGAAGCGTCAGGTCCCTATAAGTTTGAATCCGATGTAGTGGATGATCCAGTCAAAAGTATTCTTAGCAGAGCGTCACAAAGCGATCTCATCGTACTAGGAATGGAAAGTCGGCGTAGACATCGCCCTTCTATCGGCCCAGTCGCTTTAGAGATTGCAAGAAAAACAACAGTTCCAATCATTCTTCTTGGTTGCCGCTACTTCGCGAGCTCCTTAACCGCACGTGGGGTTGCTCAAGCTTTCTCTGTAATCCAAAAACCCATTGGCTCAAAACGACATGAGAAATAATATAACTCCAAGAACCTCATCAATCTGATTGAGTCACACATTATAACATGTTGAATTTACACTGCTGATCTACAATATATACGGGGATCTTTTTTGTATACCATGACCATCAGATGGAAGATCTTACTGATTTGTAAGTGATCCCAATCATAGATCAGTTGAATCTGTTCATGATAGAAACGTTCATCAAATCATTGTCATCTGGATAATCCCAATCATATAGGGCGACCGTTAAGGGCTGAAGATGTCAGGTGTGAATCATTTGATAGCCCAAAGAATTGCATAGAGCAATAAAATGGTCGTTTGATGCGATGTCAATCTGACATCTCGTGATTTGTTGAGGATCCTGATTTGTATTCACCGAAAGACAATTATTCCTAATGGGGTAATTATCTAACTGATGAAAATGTCAGCTTACAGATCGTAAACTGAGAATCAAGCTTCAAAAAAGAATCGACGGCATTTCATTTTCATCAACAATGGCCACCTCACCGTCAGATGTGCGAACACGAATCATTGCACCTCCTCCATTAAGATCTCCATTTATGTTTGTGTCGCTAATCGTACCAATGAATTGGTCAAATTCATCCATAGATACATCTGCCCCATCGATATCAAGCGTGGCAGATATGGTTTGAGGCATGGCCAGAACAACATCTCCATCATTCACTGACACAGATACTTCTTCGGGTTCAATAATACCCAACACGACATCTCCATCACCTGACCTGATTGACACACTACCAGAAACCGCATCAACGATGATGTCGCCATCAGACGTGTTCAATTGAGCTCCTGCCGATATGAGTTTTCCAATCGCAAGGTCTCCATCGGATGTTCTGGCATTCATTTTCCCAGTAACTGACTTAACAAGGATGTCTCCATCCGAAGTTTGAAGTTGGGTAGATTCGCCATTAACGGTCTCCAAGTATAAGTCACCGTCACTAGTTTGTATTTTAATTGCAGGACTCTGAAGGGATTGCGCATTAATATCTCCGTCGGAGGTTTGAATCGCAATTCTATCCCCAGAAACGGACCCAAGTGAGATATCACCATCACTGGTTTTGATCTCAACTCCTGCAGTGAGCTCATCTACATTAATATCTCCATCAGAGGTGCGAAGTTTTGCAGGGATATTTGGAGGTAGGCCAATGATCACTTGAATGTCTGGGGAGTTGTCCCAATCATAGGAGATTGTAACGAATTTGTTAGCATTTGACTCAATGATGAGGGACCTGTTATTGAGTTCCACCGAAAAATTCTGACTTTCAAAATAGTCCCTCGCGGCATCACTATCTCGTCCATTTATAAAGATCTGAATAGATATGCTACTTCCCGATATCTTATTGACAGTGACATGAGCGTCTAACACATTCAGGTCTATATCATCAACATCTTTCACTGAATACTTTTCATCAATAGCCGTGAAGGTGTCTTGTGCGAATACTGAGGATGAAAGAAAGATCAGAGAGAGCGTGATTGGGAGAAAACGTAACAAAATTCGCATTGCAATAGTTGATGATTAATTTAACGAGTATGACTGAGATACGAACGATAGTGAGGATAGGTTACATATTGGTATAATAGGGTAGTAAGGCACAAGATCCCCTAAGAGTGCGTTTCATGTGCATTCATGTGATTGTACTATGGTGGATTATAAAAGCATTTCCCAAATCAGATCTGAGTTTCTGGAATTTTTTCAGGAAAAGGGACATACCATTGTCCCTAGCGCCTCACTGATTCCTGCGGGAGATCCCTCATTGCTGTTTATCAATTCTGGTATGGCGCAATTCAAAGATGTATTTCTGGGATTGGAGCGTAAGGATTTCGTTCGCGCGGCCGACACTCAGAAATGCCTCCGTGTTTCTGGAAAGCACAATGACTTGGAAGAAGTAGGACATGATACATACCATCATACCTTCTTTGAAATGTTAGGGAATTGGAGTTTTGGGGATTATTTTAAGGAAGAGGCGATAGATATGACATGGGAGTTATTGGTGCATCGATGGAAACTCCCAACCGACAGATTATATGCCACCGTTCATGCGGGGGATAAAGAGTTAAAGATTCCCGCTGATGAAGATGCTGCAACCTTATGGAAAAGATATTTGCCAGAGAGTCAAGTCCTTTATGGCAGTACGAGAGATAACTTTTGGATGATGGGTGAGACTGGTCCCTGCGGGCCTTGCTCCGAAATCCATATTGATTTACGCCCTGATGAGTTGCGTCATCAGATTCCAGGGCATGAATGTGTAAATCGTGATCTACCAACTGTGATTGAATTATGGAATCTCGTGTTCATCCAATATAATGCTAAGTCAAATCGCTCCCTTGTGCCCTTAGCAGATTGTCATGTGGATACAGGCATGGGGTTGGAGCGCCTCGCAGCCGTGATGCAGGGGAAAGTCAGTACCTATGATACAGATGCGTTTACTCAGCTGTTTGAACAAGTTGCTTCCTTAACGCCAAATGAGGGAATTCGGGGATATGAATTGATTGATCCACAACTTGATGAAGACAAAATCCGCATTGCTATGCGCGTGGTTGTGGATCATATACGAGGGATTGTGGTGGCTATTTCCGATGGGGCAACTCCAAGTAATGTCGGGCAGGGATATGTCATCCGTCGTATTTTGAGACGTGCAGTTCGTTATGGATATACAACATTAGGGATCCAAGAGCCATTCTTGTATCGTTTAGTCCCAACTGTGGTTGATGCTCTCGGTGATGTATTTCCAGAGTTGAGAGAAAAGGAAAAGATAGTCAGCGAAAATATTCGTGGAGAAGAGCGATCTTTTTTGAAGACGTTAGGACATGGGCTTGAATTATTTGAACGGGTCTGTACTTACATAGATGGCCTCACATCTCATGATGCTGATGAGTTTGCGGTTCAACTGAGCAACGATGCGTCTGCACTAGATCTATTTCGTAAAGCCTATCCAGAAAATTCTGAGCCATTAAAGGCGTTCATATCTGTAGCATCATTGAGTCAAATCCCTGGCGAGATTGCATTTCTACTACACGATACGTATGGATTTCCAATAGATTTGACGCAGCTCATGGCCCGTGAGCACGGGCGTGAAGTGGATATGCCTCGTTTTCATGACTCAATGGCAAAGCAGAAGGAGCGTGGACGCTCAACCAAGTTTATAGTAACTACGGGTCGGCCAGAGGGTTATATCCGCAAGGATAAAGACAATAACGTCACTAGATTTGTCGGCCATGAAACCACTGTCGTTGAACACGCTAAGGTGGTAAACTACGATAGCAATACAAATGCCATCATATTAAACATTAGTCCATTCTATGGGGAAAAGGGAGGACAGGTCGGAGATACAGGGACGCTAAATTTTAATGGTGAGATTGTACAGGTCACCGATACCCAGATTATTGATCATCAGATTGTTCATTTTGTTGACAGCCTTCCAGATGAAAAAATTCTCAAGACTGTCAAGGCAACAGCAACGGTTGATGCTCTACGCCGCCAACGCATTGCAAAGCATCATACTGCGACGCATCTATTACATGCTTCACTTCGAGAGGTTTTAGGGTCTGGAGTTGAGCAGAAAGGGTCACTGGTCGCAGAAGATCATTTACGATTTGATTTCAACCATTATGAGCGCGTGAGTGTTGACGATCTTCGCCGTGTTCAGCTGAGGGTGAATCAGCAGATACAGAAAAATATTAAAGGTGAAATTCAAGAGAGCGTCCCGTTTCAAGAAGCCCTATCAAAAGGTGCAATGGCACTCTTTGGGGAGAAGTATGATGATGAGGTTCGTGTTGTGACCTTTGACCCAAAATTCTCTGTAGAGTTATGTGGTGGAACTCATGTCAAGGAGACCGGAGAGATCGGTTTATTGTTAATCCAATCTGAGGGATCAATTGCATCTGGAATCCGTCGCATTCAAGCCATTGCAGGTATTGACGCTGTGAATTTAGTGACGGATGACCTGGCCTCTCTAAATGCAGCCAGACAACAATTCAAGGGAGCGAAGCGTCCAGTTCAAGAATCTATTGCTGAGCTCATTGATACCAATCGGTCCTTGCAGAAGCAGATTGATACACTTCGCCGTCAACAGCTATCAACGCAACTTGATGATTTTATCAATAACTCTATTGAGGTTCATGATCTTCATCTTGTTGTAGGACAGATTGATGATGTTAATATGGATATGTTACGATCCCAAGGTCAGGAACTCAGAAGACGATTAAAACCATCAAGTATCGGAATTTTAGGGACTTGTGATCCTAATGGGAATAAGGCTTACTTAGTTGCGGTAGTTAGTGATGATTTACTCCCATTAGGGGTGAATGCTGGTAATATAGCAGGCCATTTTGCGCGCCAGATCGGTGGGGGAGGAGGCGGTCGCCCAGATCTTGCAACTGCGGGGGGACGTGAACCAAAAATGTTGAGCCATGTCCTAATGAATGCACCAGAGATCCTTCAAAGCGTATTACCGCTATCAAAATAATCTAAATTACCTGATTTACAAACTCTGATTCAGATTCGGAGGGGTGCCGGAGTGGTCGAACGGGGTGGTCTCGAAAACCATTGTAGGCATTGCCTACCGAGGGTTCGAATCCCTCCCCCTCCGCATGATAAGATCAACCCATACAATTAGAGATTGATCTTTGTTCAATGGTTTCAGAAATTTGAGATATTAAGCACATTATTGTTAACTTTTCTGTCCGTATTTCTGCGATTTCCGTCTGTAGTGTTCAGATTTTAAGGTTCGCATTTTTTAGGGCGCTTCAAAATTAAACATCCAAAGTCAGGATTTATCCTTCAAATGAACAAATCATTTCACTCAGCCCATCTTAATCAAAATTCTTGCAAACCACTTCAGGCTTGTTTACGATGCTTCATGGTCATCAAATGTTTGTCGATCTGTATCTTCATGATGGTCATTATCTGTGGGATAGCTCTCGGCCAAAACAATTACTATTATCCTGCTATTCGTCCCGCAGGGATTGATTACAAAGTCTATAAGACCCCGCATTTTCAGATTATCTATCAAGAGGGGAGTGAAGTTGAAGCTTGGCAAGCAGGAGTAACACTGGAAGGCGAATTAGATCATGCATACAGCCTTTTTGATGTTACAAATCAAATGTTAATGCCTCTGATTCTAAACAATTTCAATGATTTATCTAATGGGTACGTCTCAACGCATCCATTCCGTCAAGAAATTGAGATTCCACACATTAAAGGGAGTTCACTTGGGACAGGATATCATTCATGGATTGATTTAGTGGCCACTCATGAATTGGTTCACGCTGTTCAGGCAAATGCCGACAGTCCATTAGGATTTGGAAGCATTACCCGATGGATTGCTCCTGATAATGCGAGAATCATCAATCTGTTGCTTCCTATTGGATTGACCGAAGGTGCTGCTGTGTATACAGAAAGTAAAGACATGCGATCAGGGAGGCTCAATGATCCGCGCTTTTTGATGTTATATCGGGCGGCAGCTACCTCTAAACGCCCATGGAGTTTGTCACAACTCATGGAGCATCCTGGCTATGGCTTTCATAGAGGGCGCGCATATATTGGAGGCGCAACGTTCTATTCATGGCAGCATGGTCGGGATGAAGGTCAATTTTTTAGTAAAATGAGGTCTTCAATTTATCGTTTTCCACTGAGACTAACAGGACGGGATTTAAGCAGAACAATCGGTAAACCCCTAACACAGATTAAGAAAGAATTCCGCGATGAAACGACAATTACCCCGCGCTCATCATCGCAACAATCAGAGATTATTTCTAGTCAGAATGGGGTAATGCATAGATGGCCCCAATGGCTTAATGATAAGACGCTTGTCGTGTATCGCACTGCATTTAACGAAACCTCAGGATTATACACGATTGATACTGAAAGCAAAGCCATAGATCTACTTTTTCCAGTCTTGCTCCCATCGGATAGTTGGTTCACAGTTTCGGACAGTGTTATCATCTATTCTCGCTATGTTCCTGATCGGTTCTCAGGTATTAAAATGACGGCTGATGTTTTCTCATATAACATAGCAACAAAACAGCATTCGCGAATCACGAAGAATGGTCGTATTCATATGCCAGTAATGACCTCCTCGGGGATATGGGCACTACAAAATGATGGTCAACGCAATAAGCTAGTCTCTGTAGACCCTCTCGGAAACATCCAGACATTACGAGATCGAAGTCAAGCCGATCTGATCCAGATTGCGCCCTCTCAGGCAGGCACGGCAGTACTAGTCCGCCACAACCAAACTCAAAGTGTCTATCTTGTTGAGGAGGATGGGAAGTTCAAACCTTGGATTGCTGTCAATGATGGATCAATTCGCGAAATGTCATGGATTTCTGATGGGCGCTATTTTCTATTTACTGCTGATATCGGAGATGTTACTAATGTGTATTGCCATGACCTACTTCAGAATCGAACCATGCAACTTACTGATGTGATGTATGGGGCATTAGACCCCATTCTATCTCAAGATCTTCAGACGCTCGTTTATGTGGACTATCAGCATGAGAACTACCGAGTTGTATCAGAGATGTTTTCGCCAGAGACTAGCTCAACCATCACGTTGAAGGCGATCAGTGAAATCCCAGAAATTTCACCTAAGTTAGAAGTCCCCGAAAGCTTCACAAGCACCCCATACTCATTGGTCAGTCACCTTCGTCCACGAATGCTGATACCAGTCTATGATTATTCACTTGATGCTCCTCGGAGGCGTTTAGGACTCGGACTAGGACTCGCGATACATGGAAGTGATCCTTTGCGAAAGCTTACGTATTCTACAACTGCAACCATTCAAAAAAACAGAGTATGGGGGCATGCTTTGCTTCGGTCAGCCTTTGGTCCTGTCATTACAACACTTGGAGTAGAAAATCAGCCAGAAGCTTATCTTGTAAGAGTTTCAAACAGCGATGGAAGCATGCAGTGGCTTACAATTGGAGAGCAGTCTCAGGGAGTTTCGCTATCATTCGCAATGCCTATTGAATTTGAGCGAAATGTCCGAAGAAGTAACGCAACAATATTTACACGTATCATCGGAGAACGCTCACGCTGGTTTAGCCTCAATCAAGACCCGGTACCATTCAATAGAGCTACGGGTGAATCGTTGTCAGAGTTTCGCAGAAGAACTCATTTTGAAATTGGAGCAACCGTCTCAATCGGGGTACAGCGGAACCTTAGAGATGTCTGGCCCAATAGAGGATCAATTATTGGTGTCAATACACGGAATGATATCTATAGAGAGAGAGGTGCTAGAAGATCAGGTTTGAATGTGAGTTTTAATCAGTTCTGGTCATTTTCCAGAAAATCAAATACTGGATTGAATCTCATGGCATCTATGTTGACGCAAAATTCTGGAGTAATATATTCTCGTTCTGCGATTCTTCCCCGCGGACATGAAATGTATATCGGAAGGGGGACACACTTCAAAATTGGTGTAGATCTTATACAACCTATCTGGTATATTGAGGATGGGTTTCTAACGATTCCATCGTACTTTAAGCTGTTATATGCGTATGGATTTATTGAAAGACTCCTTCCAGATGAGAATCATAATGGTATCTGGTCGGCAGGAATAGGAATTGGGCTTCAGTTCCGGCTTATTCATTTTTTGGATATGGAGGTAAGAGGGACGCTAAATCCGTTTGATGTAAAGAAAAGCTATTTTGCATTGTTCTAGCTGGGGACTATAAAGTGAGCACCCTAAATTTTCGGGCGTTATACAAAAAACTGAGGTGGTCAGCATCTCTGACATACGGGGTATAAGTTTCTATGAAGCGACCGCAGAGTAGGTGGTTCATGCCTGATTGAACTCGGAGGTTAGGATGACCATACATAAATACATTAATATGCCATCCCTTGAAATTCAGCCCACATGCATCACCATTTTTCCCCCCGATGATCGTGGACGATCTAAGTATTTCCATGGACGCAGTGAGATACGTTCTCGCTTCCTGCGTCGACTGAATCACTACAACGCGATCAACGGAGGCTCTATTTTCCTAGTCACAGGTCCGCCAGGCGCAGGAAAATCAGCGCTATTGTATATGCTGGGCGAAGACGCAGAAGACCTGGGGTGGAATGTAAAGATGGATATCACACCAGAACACTTCACCAGCCCACTTCTCATGGCAAAGTGCCTCTCTGTGAAACTAAAGCACACTACGACACGATCAACATCCATTGATGCCAAAGTATTACAGCAAAGTTGGGGGACGTCACGTATCTTGGGGGCAGCAATCGCAGATGTCATGAGAACCGCCGCTAGCGCCAGGCCGCTCTTACTGGTTTTGGACGAGGCGCAAGAACTATCAACCATAGCTGACATCTTAGAAGACAGGAAGGTGGCAAGTGCAGCGATGGGATTGTTGCACAACGGGAAATTAGGATATCCAGTCGTTCTGCTTGCAGGTGGATTAGACACATCTAGGGAGGTACTTAGTGCATTTGGAATGTCCCGTATCACGAATGAGAACAGAGCACGGATCGGTGCTCTAAGTATGGAGTCCACCCGCGAGGTGATTCGTGCATATGTTCTTGGGGAGACAGGTATAGATATCCCTGAGCAGTGGGTAGAGCCAATCGCGAAGAAAACGCAGGGTTGGCCCCAGCACATCGTTTGCTATTCGGGTGGTGCTGCCACCAAGGTTTCCACCCTTCAACACGCACCTTCGGACTCAGACCTCAAGGATATTGTCACATATGGGCGGTCTTCACAAGTGTCGTACTACGAAGAGCGTACGCATGATTTTGATTGGGAAGCATTAAGATGCATTGCAGGTGTTTTTGAGACTATTACTGTGGGAGGATCAACAACACGAAGTGTCATTGAGAATGCACTGAAAGAAGTGTATACGCAAGAGCAGACTAAGGATATTTTCACCCGTGCACTACGACAGGGTGTCATTACAGGAACCGCATATGGCAAGTACACAATTCCCATTCCATCCATGCACAGCTGGCTTACGAGTGAGTTCGGGCCTTCACGTATATAATTCCCTTTAATTGATCACGTATCAAATCGCTATCAGATCAATTTTCTGTCATTAAAGTAGGTTGATGAGAGTATATGAAAGTTGTTTGATTAATAACTGGAATCAATACCCTCGTTTCAACTCACATTTAACATGGAATGACAATATTCAGTGTATTTGAAACTAAGGGGACATGATGCTTTTCCACCCTATAATGATCTGCTCTTCGGAGATCTCTGTTGAGACATAGGCAGATCCTATCTCTCTTAATAAGATGAGGCGAAGTTTTCCATCATCAACCTTTTTATCAAAGTACATCGCCTGAGTCAGGGTCATTGGGTCAAGGTGATGGATTGAATTTCTGATGGGTAAACGATTCAATAAATGATTGATATCTGTATATGGGAGATTAGGATTCACTAAGTATGATACTTTGGCCGCCGCACGCATCCCGAGTGCAACTGCTTCACCGTGAGTGAATTTTCCATATCCAGCTTCGCGTTCAATTGCATGGGCAAAGGTGTGCCCAAAATTCAGGATTGCTCGTAATGAGGCTTCCCGCTCATCTTGACTTACAATGTCGGCTTTAATTTTTGCAGCTACCATGATCATATGATCAAGATATTTTCTATCTCGGAGAATAATTTTTTCCCAGTTTGCCGACAAGTCAATAACAAAATCAGCGTCAGCAATTAAGGCATGCTTCACAATCTCAGCTAACCCACTGACATATTCCAAGTCTGGTAAGCTTTGTAGCATCTCTATGTCTGTCACAACTAAGGTGGGCTGATGAAATGCGCCAATCAAATTTTTCCCTAAGGAATGATTAATCCCAGTTTTCCCCCCAATAGAACTATCTACTTGTGCAATTAAAGAAGTTGGGATGTGAACCAGAGGTAATCCACGAAGCAGGGTTGCCGCGGCATAGCCCGCAAGGTCTCCAATCACTCCACCGCCGAGAGCAAAAATCGGGGTTTGACGATCAATGCGTGATGTAAGTGCACGATCATAAATAAGTTGAAGAAACTCGGCATCCTTGGAGGCTTCACCAGACGGAATGATAATCTCGGTTATGGGCGCATATCCAGAGCTGATAAGAGTGGCCCTAAGTTGATCAAGATAGATTGAAGCGACATTAGGATCGGTGACAACAATACACGGGCCTATTCTTAGATGTGCTGATGCACAGCGAGACGGAAGATCTGCTAATCCAGTAAACGCAATAGAGTAGGAGGAATTCCCCAGTGGTACATGAATTACATTATTGCCCATGGGTACATAGTCAACAGAGGCCCACCTGGGCCTCTGCTATACGGTTTTAATTGATAAGTACCTTAAACCAAATGCATTTAATCTGGCTTTGTCAGTGCTGTCATAAGGGGAAGAAATTCATTAGTATCCTCGCTGACCGGCTGGGATCGCAGGATTTTGACCAAGAAGGTTTGTCCTGATTCAATGTCCTTGTAGATGCTACGAAAATCGTCAATGTTTTCAACTGCTTGTTGATCAACTTCAACAATCACATCGTCGGTTCTCAGATCAGCCTCATCAAAAGCCAAACTACTTTCATCAATAGATTGAATCCATATTCCTTTAACGTCATCAGTGACTCTGAAACGTTGTTCAAGGATATCTTCGTCCAAATTTCTGAGTAAAAGACCTAACTCATCCAGTTTGCCTTCATCTTCCCGCTGTGACTCATTCGATTCATTATTTTGAGCGAACTGGTCGGGCAGGGTTCCAAGCGTCACATCAATCTGCATTCGATCTCCATCTCGAATTATATCAAGCGAGACTAAATCACCCGGTGATTTGTTGCCGATCGTGGTACGTAGGAGGAGATAATCTGCTAATTCAACGCCATCAATTCCTGCAATGATATCACCGACCTCAACGCCAGATTTGTCGGCAGCACTATTTTTTTCCACACTACTGACTTGGGCAGATCCAGGTGGAGCATCTAATGCACTAGCTAAAGATTGGGAGACACGGTCAAAGCGGATTCCAAGAAATCCACGATCCACTCTACCTTTATCAATGAGTTGCGTTGAGACATTTGCTACAATAGATACAGGGATGGCAAATCCGATGCCCGCATTATTACCAGTGGGGGAGAGGATGGCTGAATTAATCCCAACCAGTTGACCACTCATATTGACGAGCGGGCCTCCTGAATTTCCGCGATTGATTGCAGCATCCGTCTGAATGAAGTCCGAGTATAGATTGATTCTGGCGAGGCGGTTACTGGTACGTCCGATCGCGCTTACAATCCCAGCAGTTACAGTGTTATCAAGCGCCTCGTCAAGTGGAGATCCGAAAGCCATGACCCATTGTCCTACGCGAATATTTGAAGGGGGCGCAAGTGTAACTGTGGGCAGATTTGATTCGTCAATGCGGATGACAGCTAGATCACTATTTTGATCACGCCCGACAACTTCTGCGGTAAAGGTACGTCCATCATAAAGAAGGACTTGTAACTTGTCTGCACTGCCGACTACATGGTCGTTGGTCACAATAAATCCATCTGAGCGAATGATGACTCCTGAACCTAACCCTTGCCGAATTTGCGGGGGCATATTGGGTGCGAATTCGGGAATTAACTGTTCCCATGGCGTTCCTTCTAGCATATTGCGGTTTGAACTAACTTCAACTTTTTCATTGGAACGTATCTGTACCACAGCAGGGTTGACTACCTCAGCAACATAGACAAATGCTTCTTCCCATTCTAATCGTGCGCTTTCGGATGGAGCTTGAAGAATGAAGGCTTCACTAGCCTGCGTATCTGTACCAACTTTATGTCCTTGTTCAAATAGGTTGACTCCCAAGGTTGCCGTCAGAACTCCGGCGGCAAAAACGCTGATAATCACCAGCAGAGTGGGTAAAACGCGAATGTTATTCATGAAATCAGGGAATTAGTTCGTATGAATTGAAATAGTTATAGTGCAAAAAACGAGCCAAAGGTGCTTCATAGTATGATCAGTGACCTGGGATTCCTGGTTGTGTCAAATCACGCACATCTAATAGTGTTTCAAGCGTGTTTTCGTCCAATACGTTCATCTCTAATGCAACCGCACGCACCGTACGACCAGAAGCGGCCGCTTCTTTGGCAATTTTCGCAGCAAGATCATAGCCAATGGCGCTATTAAGAGCGGTAGCGATCGACGGGTTGAGTTCTAATAATTCTTGACATCTGTCTCGGTTAGCTTCCATTCCAGATAGGCATTTACCGACAAATGCTTCGCATGCACCTGATAAAATTTGAATGCTTTCCAATAGAGCGACGGCCATAATGGGCATCATAACATTGAGTTCAAGGTTTCCATGTTGTCCACAAACGGTGACAGTAGTATGATTACCCATGACTCGTGCACAGACCATCATCATCGCTTCACATAGTACTGGATTGACCTTTCCGGGCATGATGGACGAGCCGGGTTGCAGGGCTTTGAGTTGGATTTCCGCGATTCCACTGGTAGGCCCACTTGAAAGAATCCGAATGTCATTTGCTATTTTCATTAAGGAAACGGCAATGGTATTTAATGCGCCAGATGCTGAGACAACCGCGTCTCTTGCGGATTGTGCTTCAAAGTGGTTTTCTGCTTCTATGAAATGAACACCAGTTTCGTCACTGATATAATTTAAGGTTCGTTGTGGGAAGTCGATATGTCGGTTTATCCCAGAGCCAGTTGCCGTCCCACCGAGAGGGACTTCGCACAGCTCAACTTGACCAATACGAATTCGCTGAATACTGCGAGTGACCTGCCTAGCATAACCACCAAACTCCTGCCCCAGCGTAATTGGAGTCGCATCCATGAGATGGGTGCGTGCGCTCTTGACAACATCATCAAAGTCATGGCTCTTTTCTTGCAAGGCCCCCTCCAATGTAATGAGTGCTGGAATCAGACAATTTTCAATTTCAGTGGCGGCCGCAACTTGGATGGATGTCGGAATGACATCATTTGAAGATTGGCACATATTGACATGATCATTAGGATGAACCGTCTGGTTTTTTACCAACTCTGTTGCTATGTGTGCAATCACTTCATTGGCATTCATATTACTCGATGTTCCACTACCAGTCTGAAAGATATCAACAGGAAATTGATCATCTAGGTCGCCATTAATGACACTGGTAGAAGCATCAGCAATCGCATTGGCGATAGAAACGTCAAGCAAACCCAGATCTGCGTTAGCTTTGGCTGCTGCACGCTTGACCTGGCCGAGTGCACCGATAAATGCTCTGGGCATCGGTTGTCCACTGATAGGAAAATTTTCTACTGCACGCTGAGTTTGGGCACCATAGATAGCACTCGTTGGAACATATACATCTCCTAACGAGTCTCTTTCAGTTCGAAAATCAGTCATCAATTTTGAATTAAATTATAGAATCACTAATATAAACGAAATAGTGACCTGATTGTAACAAAATCCCCAAATTTCTTTAGCTATCCAATGAAAATAATCCATACTGTTAAAGAAATGCAGTCTTATGCAGATCATCAGAAGATGGATGGGCGTGTATTAGGACTAGTTCCAACCATGGGTAGTTTGCATGAGGGGCATTTATCTCTGGTGAGAAGGGCTAAAGAAGTTGCGAATCACATTACTGTGACCATTTTTGTTAATCCAACTCAGTTTGGCCCAAATGAGGATTTTGAAACGTACCCACGAGATTTTGACAGAGATTGCCGGTTACTTCAGGAAGTTGGGGGAGTTGATGTAGTTTTTGCGCCAAATACATCCACATTTTACGAAGGGGGCGTTGAACAAAATAAGATATGGATCACTTGCCCTGAGATGACTAGATATTTATGTGGCAACAGCAGACCAGGGCATTTTGATGGAGTTTTAACTGTGGTCATGAAATTATTTGCAGCATGTAAACCCCATGTCAGCATATTTGGATTGAAAGATATTCAGCAGTATATGTTATTGAAAAAGATGGTTCATGACCTTTCACTTGATATCAAAATTATCGGAGCTCAAACGGTTCGTGAACCCAGCGGCCTAGCATACTCATCTCGAAATAATAATCTACGTTTACAAGAACGCCGTCAGGCAGAGGTACTATCACATGCTGTGACTTCAGCAGTCAAGATGATTGAAACAGGGCAAGGGACTCCATCATCTGTAATTGATATTATGGAAGAGACAATCGGGTCTGCGCCACTGGCAAAGCTTCAATATGCAGAGATCGTGGCCGCAGATACACTTCATCCAGTGGATGAATTTACACCAGGAATGCAAGTAATTGCTGCGGTTTCTGTAAATTTTCGTGATATTCGTTTAATTGATAATGCAATTACAGTTGTCCCACTGGCTTAAACTTGGTGTTTTTTGTCTACTTGTAGGTAGTCATGTTTGCATTGTGGACCAAGGCTTTGGGCAAGAGTCTACGATGTTTCCGATTCCAGATGATGGGCTTTATGGGTTTATCAACGTAGCTGGTGAGGTGATCATTGAACCCAAATATTACGGGGCAAGGATATCATCTGAGGGCTTAGCCGCCGTGAAATCTGGTGATTTATGGGGCTTTGTTGATATTCAGGATTCTATACACATTAAACCCCGTTTTTCGGCCGTGCATTCATTTACAGATGGAGTTGCACGCGTACAATCTGGCAAGTACTGGACCTATATTGATAAGAGTGGAGAGCAAATTACAGACGAATTATTTACCGCAACGTTAGATTTTCAAGAGGGCATGGCTCCTGTGCGAATGCGTTCTGGAACGCTTGCAGGTGTTGAGCCAAAATGGGGATATATCAATATAGAGGGAGAGATGGTCATTCCAGATAAATATGTGCGGGCGTTTCCATTTTCTGATGGGATTGCGGCTGTGGAAGTGGTTCGCAAACTAGTCATCGTGAATCTTAATACCCGCTGGGGGCTACTTTCTCAAAATGGTTCATGGGTTGTTGAGCCCGAGTTCCATGCTTTAAGAAATCCTTCGGAGGGACTTGCACTTGCCCGATTGGGTAAAAAACAGGGGTTTATTGACTCTACGGGGACATTTGTTTTAGAGTTGGATTACGATCAGATATTTTCATTTCATCAGCAGCGTGCACGGGTAAGTAAGGATGGATTATGGGGATTCATTGATCGCTCGGGCAGTGAGATAATTCCGTTAGGTTATTTAAGGGCAGATGATTTTTCGGATGGCGTTGCAGTGGTGTTAACCAATGAAGGCTATGGATATGTAGATCTCAATGGAATTTTAATGATTCCACCACAATTCTCTAAGGCATCTACTTTTGATCACGGGCTTGCTTGGGTTACTATAAAGGGACAATCGGGTTATATCAATAAAGGGGGCGAGTTTGTATGGCGGCAGTAACCAAATTATATAGAGGCTTCAAAGATTAGAGTGATGAATCAAGACAGCCGAGTCAACTACATAGAACTACCCGCCAAGTATTTTAGGGCAACGAAAAAGTTTTATTCGGGGGTTTTTGGGTGGACATTTGAAGATTTCGGTGATGACTACTGTGCTTTTAATGATGGTCGGTTAGATGGAGGTTTTTATCGGTCTACACTGAAGTCTGAAAGCACTAACTATGGCGCTGCACTGGTGGTGATTTATGCCGATAATTTGGAAGCCATGTTGGAGCGGATCATTTCTCATGGCGGTGAAATATCTACCCCTATTTTCTCGTTTCCTGGTGGACGGCGATTTCATTTTCATGATCCTAATGGGAATGAGTTAGCGGTATGGAGCGAAAAATGACCAAGAAACCAGATCATTTTATTTTAGTCATGAAAATTCCAACCAATATAGCCGATTTTTGACGATTCTAAGGTTATTGCGCTCAGACCCCGAATAAAGTAAATCGTTTATGTACATTTTCACGATACTGCTTACTTAAAAATCACAACAATATTCAACCTGCGAGAAGGATAAAGAATTTGGAAAGTTCTACATGATTCATTCACTACTAATTCCTTAGCCATCATGGAACGAGTGGTAGAAGTTTATGGATGTATGAGGGATTATATTTGCCTGTATTGATTCATCAACATTATAGTCCATGTATTAAACAAGGATCTTCGGGAGAATGATCGCCATAAATTTAGAACTAATTCGTATTTTTGCGTAATTTTAATTTAAAGTATAACTAAATAGCATGTTGAAAATATTGAGCTA
>JAPOTS010000068.1 GCA_026709065.1 Bacteroidota bacterium | reverse complement strand
TCTGCGAACGCAGATGATTGGAATACATATTTTACAATCATTTTTGAGTTCACCAATAAATCAAAGTTTGATCTTGTAAGGGAAAAACGGGAGTCTGACGTTTTCTGACCACAAGTTATTGCTGTGCAAAAATGTCATGAGAATAGTACACTAACTCCCACTATCAACACTATCCTTAGCAGTCTAAGTCAACCCTCAGTGATTTATATTCGCTGTAATGAGTACTTTCTTTTGCTTATGCTAACCTGAGTACCCGATTTTGAGCAGGACTGTGGTTTGCTTCGTTGTTGTTTCTACCGGCGTAGTGCACTTGGCGCGCACATGTGTAGCCCACGAAGGGGGTGTAACGCGATTGGGAACAACACCCCTGCCATTCATGTCGTGCATCACAAAGTCGGGTGGTCCTGACGGTATCATCTAATTTGTTGCATACTCGTCCACTAACCACCTGTGCATTGAGGGAATCGGCACACCATATCCCCCGCCCTTCACCTTGCTGAGTACACCTTGCCTGAGGGCCCTTGTGAACGTTGCCTCAGCGACCTCTTGCGAGTATTTTTCCGCCAGTGCGGAAACCACATGACTCTTGCTTAGGGTGCCCCAGACAGGTATCTCAGCAACTAGGTGTGCCAAAATCGCACGCTGTCCCCATGTGATATCATGTGCACGAGCCTCATAGTAGTCCATCTGGATGTCCCACCCATTCCGCAATGCTTCATCCAAGTCATCGCCTGTTGGGCTACGGCTCAATGATATGAGCTTGTTGCCCACTGCGTTGGCGTAGCACACAATGTGCTGTGGCCAACCATGCGTAGGTTCTGCGATTGCACTGAGCCAATGGTCTGGCACTGATTCCCCAAATTCTCCGTGTACGTAGTCAACGATGACCCGCTTGGCTTCCTCCATCTCCATGGGGCCCAACCGAACCTTATTTGAGGATGTAATTCTTGATACGCCAAGATCACTGAGTGCATTTTCAGATGTGTCCAATCCCCCAGCCAGAAGGATGTACGGATAACCTATCTTCCCGTTATGTAGAGCGTCCATCGCACCCGTAGCTACTACCCTATACGCATCAATGGAAGCGATATTGTGAAGGTGCTGTGCCTCGTCAAGCACTAATATGAGCGGGCGAGACTTCGAAGCCTTTTTGATGACATCAGCGACCCCTGGTGCTGTATCTTTTTCGCTCCGCCAAACCTTGCGGAGCACCTTCACAGACAGTGTGACAGGACGCGATTTACGGCGGACGTATTTCACCCCTAGTGCACGAGCCATCCGTGCAGGACTTGCGAAATGCTCAGGGGATATTTCGGTCTTTACATTCCACCCCATTTTGTCCGCATCCTTCCCTAGCACATCCAGCAGAGCAGATTTACCAGCACCAGGTGCCCCAGTAATCAGAAAAGTAGATCCCCCACATAACTGGTCGTAGTGGTTGAGTCGCTCTGCAAAAAGCGAGCGGATTGCGTCACGCCCATGAAAGTATTTTGTGGGACCTCGGTCATCCGCATGAAGCACTTGGTGCATGATGTAATGGTTCTATGGCGAAAATATTCAATTCACTCGGAGATGATGTTCCCTAAACAATCCCATTCAGCGGGGCAACATCCTTAAATACATCAGTGTCATAGTTCAGCATAAAGCCAAACTCCACATCATCTTCGTTGGGGCATGTACAGAAATAACTTTCTCATCTTTACTTGTAGACTTCTGATGGATCTATTCAATTAATGCCTATGGTATAGGATGAAAGGTTCCACATGGCTTTTGATGTTATTCACTGCTGAGAATCGCTCTTGAAAAGCAATTTCTATCTGTGAACGATTGTCGGCCAGGTACCTATCAACGACCAACACGGATCCAAACTACAGTTTAGATCCGTGCCAGATTTATACATCATGAACGGATGGGTGACCTCTAACGGGCAACCATCATCTTACCTGCATGGATGGTCGGACCACCTCCCGTAGTGGTAGTGATTCGATAGTAATAGACACCTGGTGCCCATCCTTCAGAATCAATTTCATAATCCGATATAATTCCACTGGGAATCTGTCCTATAGCATGTTTCAGCATCGTACGGCCTAGCAGATCAATGACTTCAATCTCTACCTCAGCCGACTCTTCTAAGTTAAAATACAGATTGGTTGTTCCCGAAAAAGGATTCGGATAATTCCCTAATGTAATTGTAGAAGTGCCTGTCGGCAGTTCTTGAACAGATGTTGGGCTTGAAATAATGTTGGATGTTCCTATGAAAATGGTTCCATCCGAAAATGCACCGGGGATCCGTTCATGGGTAATGAATTTAACATAGGCAACTTTGGGAGCCGCAGTACTATCTTCATCTCCCTCAACTTGAGGATCATCTACCCAGTATTCATAAAAGCCTTCTTTGGAATCGCTCAATGCTATGTCGATAAATTCCTTGATAAATTTCTGACCACGAAGATCTAAACTATCACTACGCGAACGGGTCAAGTCTATGATCTCTGGGGTTTGCCCATGAAACAGCATCTGACCGGTAGTGGATAATGCAATCATATACGTAGCACCAGATCGAAACGCTGAATTATCTGCAGTCCACATATCAATATTGCTGTTGAGATACCCAAATCCACCGTCTTGATCCATGATGTCTAAAATCCAACTTACTATACCAGATGTCCAATTCTTGAGAGTTTCTCGGTCAACGACTTGTTCGGCTTGAAAATCTGGAGCGGGATTTTGGGGAACGAAATCTGACTCTGGGAATGGAACGGGTTGAGCAAATCCAATCACTACAAGGAGGCTATCTCCATAAGCGGGGGAGTAATAACGCAAAGCCAAGCTCTGCTTTGGGGTTTCAGCGTCATCGTTTGGATCATTCGGATCGTCCCAGTGGTAGTCTACTTGAAGAGGCTCCTCCTCGCCAGCAGAAAACATTTGCTCAACGACTTGATTTCCTTTTTCATCGGTCACCTCGGCAATGATCCAGTTTTGTCCCTCATTTGTTCTGTCACCAGAATGGGTAATAAGTAAGCCACGATTGAGTTTCTGGGTTGCATCAAATAGTAAAAGAAAAATATTTTCATGACTCCATATCCCAGTCGTATCGTTATGAATTCGGTTTTGAAGCAAAAAGCCTGAAATGTTATCCTGTGGTTGTTGAAAATCATATACAACCCATTTTAGGTGATCTGCAAGTTTGGAAGGATCATTGACCACATCCTTAGCAGTAACTGTATCTGGTGGTACGTCTTGGGCATAGATTTCATGTGTGATGCTCAGCATCATGCATGCAGATACAAGGACAGCACCAATACAATGAAGCCAGCACTCGGTCCAGTGAATGTTCATAGGAGTTTTCTTCTGATTTGGGTTCAGCTCATCTCCCCTCCCCCAAAAAATTTTCTTGAATAGGGTAGTCTGATTCTTCACCGTGCTAATGATGGTAATCATGAGACAAAAAGATGTAATGTAATGTAATGAAATAAGTGAGTGAATTCCTAAATATACAAAAATTATTGAATCCTTCGCCTTAAATTGGGTGATGAGTCACAATTCGGA
>JAPOTS010000126.1 GCA_026709065.1 Bacteroidota bacterium | reverse complement strand
TCCCCACGAGTGTCTTGTTAAAAACAATCAAAGCAGGACGTGCATATGCAAGTGTCAATCCTGAGGAATACGGTCCATATATTGCTGTGTATTCAGTCAAGAATAAATAATATCAGTGAGTGACTGAACGTCACTCATCAAATATTGAATGCAGTTATTTGCGTTTCACCGTGCATTGGAACTGAAAGCCCGTCAAATTTGATCTTTATGAACCCATTATCAAAGCATAATCTAATCCATAAAACATAGTGATGATTCTTTTTCCGTTGCCTGTATATAATTGCCTTTCATATCAAACTCGGAAATAGAGTAAGCCGACTTCTAACAATACATCGTATCAACCGACAAATATACCTCACGAATCGCCCTCGCACGAAGTCCCCTAGATCATCTCAGGAAAATCAAGTACAAAAGGTAACATACGCAATAGGGAATCAAAAAGTCCAAGTTGGACTATTGCAATCCACAGTATTCTCTTTAATCTTTCCCCTCTGGTTTCAAGCGAGGCCTCGTTTGCTTCTGCTACATGCTATATGCTTCAACAAGGATGAGTAGATATGTGTTGTGTTTTGCGTGAAACGCAATATGCTGAAACTAGCAAAGTCGCTAAGACTACTTCCATGCTCAGGGACTAATAACACAAGTAAAACCCACAACAGTAACTCTCGGTTGCCAATAAGGCCACGAGAATCTGAATACAAACTGAAGAGATGAGGATGGATCGTGCTATCTCAACCCGAGGCAAAAAGTGTAACACTGAAGGTTATGATACCAAGTGTCTCAAGTGTCTCTGCACGAATTCTTTGTGTCTGTATTCTTGGCTGAGAATAACATCTCTACACATGTCCAAATGATAGATTGCATTTTTGACGTTATCTTCATGATCACCTTTTTCATAGTCGGGTATATCCGCTATCTGGTCTTGTAATGAAGATTTTAGTGTTTAGACCTATTAATTACTACCGTAGCCGTATAATATTCGGAAGTATCTTCAATCTGTTCTGTTATAGATATACTTAGTGCATTCTAAAAAATTGTACAAGTATCCAAGAAACGAATTTGTTTTGAAATGATCTATAATGAGTAAGCGAGCATGAGACTGGTAGACGATAGAATAAACTATGATGTTCATAAATGATAACTTTAATCACTCAGTCTAATGTGAGTTTAGTAACACTTGGTTAGACCCAAATCACTACAATACTCATGGATTGAAAAAACTCATCACAGTACATGATGGCACGATAGCCTGACATGTGATCAACAGCCAAGAGTTTGAAGGAGACCCCTCAATTGATTCGTTGGGCATTTGTAATTAGCGTTTGGCTGTGGTGACGTGAAAAACAAGGTAAGTGAAATCTGGAACCTTTAACCGAGTTAGGAGTTGTATACAATACCACCAATTCAACTCCTTTGCGTAATGGTTAGTTTGGTTCATTTTTTTGTTGAATTTTGAAGGTGGTACGCTTTCGTCAGTTTCACCTCGTTGACTGGCGTTAGGGGTTTGTTATTGTGAAGGGACGGTGTATTTTCATCACCGTCCCTTATTTATTATGAAAGGACATTATATCTATGAGTAATTATAATTCCATTTGGATAAGTGACAACCTATATATGTGCGTGGCATGATTCGTGTCATATTTGTTTATTTCGTACTTGCGGGGGCGCTCACTTGTACAGTCTATGGTCAACCCCAAAATGCAAACCGAACAGCCCCTCCTGAAGAAGAACAAATTCTAAACGGAGACTCTGGCCCTCGATATCAACTTGCACTGAGTTACCTCAGGGGAATGCAATTTGACCGAGCCATCTCAATACTTAGCGAACTTCGCGATGAATTTCCTCAACATAACATCTTCTTTGAAATGCTCAAGGAAGCCTACATCAATTCAAAACGCTATGATGACGCCATCGCACTGTTGAATGATGAAATTCCCCAAAGTAATCCAGAGCAACAAACCGTCTTATCAGCTGAGCGCGCTCAGCTATTTTTTCTCAACGGCAATGAACCAGAAGCAATGAACTTATGGTACGCTCTGGTTAATACTTCCTCCAGAACCGAGGATACCTATCGAATTGTGTACAGTAGCATGATCAGGGTGCGCCTCTTGGTTCAAGCCATTGATCTGCTACTTCAAGGGAGAGAAATAATTGGAAACCCTAATCTATTTCAGGCAGATATTGCTTACCTATACAGTTTGACTGGTCAACACGAACTTGCAACCCAAGAATATTTAGATATTCTGGCATTGAGTGATCAACAACTCAATTATGTGAAAGGACGATTGGGCAGAGACTTAGAACAGAACGGTGCACTCGATGCGGCGATTAAAATTACGAAAGAGCGGATTAGAGCTCAACCAAACACCCTACAGTTCCGTCATTTATTGGCATGGCTCTATGAAGAAAAGAGACAATTTGACTTGGCCTTTCAGGAAATTCTATTCCTTGAAGAACATTCCAATGATAGTGGTCAATTAACCTATCAGTTTGCACTGAGAGCGGCTGAGATCGGAGCTTTTGAAGTCGCTGGTCAAGCCTATCAAACTGTGCTTGAAACCCATCCTAACGAAAGTATATTTTCTGATGCCCGCCTTGGTCTTGCGGATATGTATCGGCTACTCGCTGAACGAACAAGTCAAAACAGAGATCACTATCAAAAAGCACTTGATGCTTACATAAATTTTTTGTCTGATTTTCCCAATCATTCTCATTCACCTCAGGTCTTGAGTCAAATTGCCTCACTGCATCAAAACATCTTCCGGAATCGAGATGCGGCTCGGGCAATTCTTATTCAGCTAAATGAAACATATCCCCATTCAGAAATAGGTTATCAGGCCCAATATAATCTTGGACAGCTTTCAGTTGATGAGGATGATCTAGTATCTGCATATACTATTTTTTCAGAATTATCGAATCTTTCCGATGGCGAACTCTCTGCCCATGCGAGATTTGAACAGGCTCTGATTAAATTTTATCTTGGACAGTTTGAAGAATCTCAGTTTCTACTTAGCACCATTAAAGATGATACAGATAAGGAGACTGCAAATGACGCAATTACCCTACGTGTACTATTACTTGATCATCCACCGTTAGATTCCACGAACCTTGCTTTGATCAATTATGCAAAAGCTAAACTCTTGATGCGCCAAAATCGTTTATCAGAAACGATAGATCTGACAGATCAAATCCTCACTACATGGGGACAAAATCCTATTGCTGATGATACCCGATTCCTTCGCGCACAAGCACTTTTATTGGATGGACAATCTGATAAGGCAATGCTGGCATTTGGCGAGCTACCACTCATCCATCCTCAAAGCCCATTACGTGACCGTAGTTTATTTTATTATGCCGAAACTCTTGAAAACCACGGTAAATCCTCAGAGGCTCTTAAAGCTTATAATGACCTACTTATTCAATATCCTGGCTCGTTATTTGTCAGTCAAGCGCGTGAGCGCATCCGGCTGCTTCGGGCTGAAAGCATTTAATATTTCTGTACTGTTCTTACTGATTGTATTCCCGACTCAAGCGCAGTTTGATATTCTTCTGCCAATGGATAACAGCCAGTCTGATCACTTAAAAGCTTATGGAGCAGTCTATTGGTCTCTGCAAAAAGGTGAAACAGTAGATTGGCTCCTTAACTATCGTGGCGGATCGTTTCTTATCTCAGACTTTCCGGGTCTCAGAAATGAACTCGCCGTTCGAGGGACCTACTATGAGACTCTTTCTGGAACTGAGGTTGCCCAGATGGTTGCCGAAGTAGAAAGCAATCGGGCCAATACTGCACTCGTCCGACTGGAAACTCCCCCTCGCATTGCTGTATATGCACCCGAGCAAACTCTCCCGTGGGATGATGCTGTATTGTTAGCATTGAAGTATGCTGAGGTTCCCTACGAAATGATTTACGATGATGATATATTGAGTGGAGCACTTGGCTCATATGATTGGCTCCATCTGCATCATGAAGACTTTACAGGACAGTATGGCAAGTTTTATCAGTATCGAAATATGGCTTGGTATATAGAACAGCAACGTGAAGCAGAACATGCCGCTCATCGTCAAGGACATCGTAAAGTGAGTCAGTTAAAATTACACGTTTCGCAAACAATCAAACAGTATGTCTCAGAAGGAGGATTTTTATTTGCAATGTGCTCGGGAACCGACACCTATGACATCGCATTAGCCGCCTTTGCTGCAGATATTGTCCCTTCAGAATACGACGGTGATCCAGTTGATCCAGATGCTATCTCTAAACTTGACTATTCAGCTACTCTGGCGTTTGAGAACTTCACTCCAAGTTTCAATGCAGCGGAATACGAACACTCAGATATCGATGCAGGGCCTCCTCCTCCAGCACTCCAGAATCCTGCATTAGACTATTTTACCCTGTTTGAGTTTAGTGCTAAATGGGATCCAGTGCCTACGATGCTGACACAGAATCACATGGCGATCGTACCTGGATTTGTAGGACAGACAACCTCTTTCCGTAAACGCTTTGTCAAACCAGAAGTCGTGATCTTGGCTGAAATTCCTCAACGCGATGAAGTGAAATACTTGCATGGATCTTACGGGCAAGGGACCTTTACATTTTATGGCGGTCATGACCCTGAGGATTATCAACACTTCGTTGGAGACCCTCCAACCGATCTCAGCTTACATCAAAATTCCCCCGGTTATCGTTTAATCTTAAATAATATCCTATTCCCCGCAGCTCGGAAGAAAAAACAAAAAACATAATCGCTAATGGGTGCACAAAAAACACCTCATGATTCACGCAGTGTTATGTCGGAGGTCACCTTGCCTAACGATACAAACCCCTATGGCACCATGTTTGGTGGCCGCCTTATGTCCTTGATGGACAAGTGCGCTGCGATCAGTGCTATGCGCCACACTGAACTGGTGTGTGTGACCGTCGCCATCGATTCAGTAGAATTCGCTTCACCAATTTATTTAGGGGAGCTAGTGGTGATTGAAGCCTGGGTGAATCGTGTCTTCAATTCGTCTCTTGAAGTAGAAGTGATGGTTGAAGCAGAAAATATTTTCAAAAAGAAGCGCCGTTTATGTAATCATGCATTCTTCACCTTTGTCGCTGTCAATGATCAGGGAGAACCCACGGCCGTTGAGCCTGTCTACCCCCAAACAGACCTTGAAAAACAACGGTATGAAAAAGCCGCATTGCGCAGAGAATTACGCCTGTATATGAAAGGGAGAATATCCCTTGAAGAAGCTGTACATCTCCAAGACGATTTGATTGCAGAGATTTCTAAAACAGACCTCCAGTAAAATGATTGTCCAATAGGTATGGAGCAGATTCGCATCATGATTACAGGAGCAAATGGGCTCTTAGGACAAGAACTTGTACACCAAATCGTACACCAAAACACCTACAAACTATTAGCAACTGCGTGTGACACCACCACTCGCCTCAAAGAATCAGAGGGGTTTACCTATACTCCTCTTGATGTGTCTAATAAATCAGCAGTTAAAGACATATTTAATGAATTTGATCCAGCGTACGTCATCAATTGTGCAGCGATGACTGGTGTTGATGATTCAGAGGTAAATCGTGATCAATGCTGGTGTATTAATGCAGAAGCTGTCAAAAACCTTGCTCAATGCTGCCATCATCACGGTGCACACCTGATTCACCTGTCTTCCGACTTTGTCTTTGATGGAAAAAATGGACCCTACCGTGAAAACGATCGACCTAATCCAATCAACTATTACGGGAAATCAAAATTGGCCGGTGAAAACGATGCCCGCATTGCAGGGGGAGCCAATTGGACGATCGTAAGAACCAATGTACTGTACGGAAATGCACATGGGATATCTCGCCCTGACTTTGTGCAATGGGTTCTTCAAAACCTACGCAATGATCAGGAAATTCATGTTTTTACGGATCAATGGCGTACGCCTTCCTACACCTATGACCTAGCAAAGGGAATTCTAAGCATAGTACACTTTCAAAAGAAGGGAGTGTATAACCTCTCTGGACGAGACTATTTAAGCATGTATGAATTTTCATTACTGATTGCAGAAGTCTTTGGACTTGACTCAACCCTGATCAAACCAGCTGATCAGAACTCAAAACCCCAAACCGCTCTCCGACCTAAATATACTGGACTAGTGATCTTGAAAGCTGAAACCGAGTTAGACTACCGTCCAATGCCCCTAAAATCAGCGCTCACTCATCTCTATCATCGCTTAAACCAATCCTCCACACAAACAACTCGTCTTGATGCTTGGTGTTGAATTAATCCGATCCAACCCAAATGCAGTCATAGAATCCCTCTCCCGACGAGGTAGTAGCTCAGAGACCATTGAGCTGATTCATCAAGTCATTGATCAAGATCAAACGAGACGTGAAGCGCTGACACTTCAGCAAACTAGACAGCAATCTCTCAATACTGAAAGTCGCTCCATTGCAGAATTAATGCGTGATGGAAAGAAAGAGAAAGCTCAAATGGTGATTGAGCGGCAAAAAACGCTGAAATCTGAAATTAGAGACTTAACACAGAAAATTGCTGCCGCCGAGGATTCGCTGACCCAATTACTTCTGTCAATCCCAAATATGGTGCACCCAAGCGTCCCTGATGGTAGGACCGAATCAGAAAATGTAGTCGTTTATAGCCATGGAGAGCAACCGACCTTAGAGTTTGAACCTCTCCCCCACTGGGAGATTGCAAAACTTCATTCACTGATTGATTTTGAACGCGGTGCAAAAGTGGCTGGCGCTGGCTTCCCCTTCTACATAGGCGCAGGAGCACAACTCCATCGCGCTTTAATCCATTTCTTTATTGATTCGGCATTGCCCGAATATACCGAGATTCGACCGCCTTTATTTGTAAACTCAGATAGCGCCAAAGGGACGGGGCAGCTTCCAGATAAAGAAGGGCAAATGTATCTTGTAGATGATGGGTTTTATCCAATTCCCACAGCCGAGGTCCCCCTGACGAATTATTACCGAGATGAAATTCTATCTGAATCTGATTTACCCATCAAACTTTGTGCACATTCACCCTGTTGGCGGCGAGAAGCAGGCTCATACGGGGCGCATGTGCGAGGGCTCAACCGATTACATCAGTTTGATAAAGTAGAAATCGTTCAACTCACACATCCAAACCATAGCTACGAGGTTTTAGATCAGATGCGTAAGCATTCAGAGGATCTACTTCAAGCGCTTGAACTCCCTTATAGATGCTTATTGATGTGTGCTGGCGAATTAGGATTCAACCAAACAAAGCAATACGATTTAGAAGTCTGGAGTGCAGGCCAGAAGCGATGGCTTGAGGTATCCTCCATTTCTAATTTCACCGATTATCAAGCTCGGCGTATGAATATTCGCTTCCGCCCTGAGCAAGGTGGTAAACCCCAACTACTTCACACGCTCAATGGTAGTGCTCTGGCATTACCAAGAGTCGTTGCAGCACTTCTGGAAAACAATCAAAACGAGGACGGCTCATATGAGCTACCTTCTATCTTAACTCCATACCTTCATTCATATTAACCGACCGTTCCAGTGACTTTCATCCGACTGTTTCAATCAGTTTTAGATTCTGCACTGCGTCCAACTTTCTTCATTGTAGGATTATCCCTCTTTAGCTCTTCAGTGTTCAGTCAAGATCTTGCCGCCTTAGATGGATTCATTTCTGATGCCTCCAATGGTGAGACCCTCATTGCTGCCAATGTTTTTCTTGAAGGCACGACGCGCGGTGGTACCAGCAATCTCTCCGGTTATTATGCTGTCTCTGGAATTGAACCTGGAACCTATCTCGTTCGATTCTCCTATATTGGATATGATACCATCACACGCGAAATCACATTTGAAAGTGGGGAATCAGCCAGAATTGATATTGAGCTCACCCCCACGCAAGAATTACTCAATGCACTTGAGATTGCTGCGGATCGTATCACCGAGGAGGAAACTCGCGCAATTGGAGTCGGTCAGATCAGTGTTTCAACGATTCAGCAGTTACCACAAGTTTTTGAGCCCGATGTGTTTCGATCACTTCAGTTATTACCAGGGGTAGCTCAATCCTCAGATGCTTCCAGTGGATTATATATTCGTGGTGGAGATCCTGGCCAAACACTGGTTCTGTTGGATCGCACTAAAATCTATAACCCATCCCATGTATTTGGATTTTTCTCCACATTTAACACCGATGCAATTAAGGATGTCCGACTGTATAAGGGAGGATTTCCAGCAAGGTATGGTGGCGTACTCGGATCCGTATTAGATCTTCAGAACAAAGACGGTAACCGCCGTGAAACCCATGGGAAAGTGAGTATTGGACTCCTTTCTTCTCGGGCGTTTGCCGAAGGCCCCTATTCTCGGGGCTCCTGGATGGTGGCACTGAGGCGCTCCACACTTGAACCATTACTCGCAGCATTAGAAGAGGAGGATGCCGTTCCCAGGGCATTCTATTTCTATGACTTTAATGGAAAAATTAACTTTGATGCATCGCCGAATGATAAATTATCCATCTCCGCGTTTGCAGGTTCAGATTATCTGCGTGCTGCATTTATTGACGGAATAGAAATCAAACTTCGCTATTCAAATCGCACGGTAACTGGAAGTTGGGTACATTTATGGTCTAACCAGTTCTTTACCAATGCCACCATTACATCCACATGGTATGAGTCTATTCCCCAAGCAACCATAAGTGGGACGAACTTTAGACAGATCAACCGGGTCGTAGAGACTTCCGTAAGAGCAGATTTTGAATATTATCCCAGCCCCTCACATGAAATTGTCGGTGGCTTTTGGACGGGAATATTTAATGCACCGTTGACCAATTTTTTTGATGATCGCGAGGTGTTTTTTACTCGCAATCGTGTTGAACACGCGGCTATTTATATTCAGGATACCTATCGCCCAACTACTGATTGGTCAATTATTGGTGGATTACGTGCTACATACTATGGATATGGAAACCATTTAACACTCGCCCCTCGGTTATCCATTGAACACCAACTTAGTCCTAATCTTCGTCTTCAAGCCAGTGGAGGTCGATATTTTCAGTTCCTTAGCTTGATCAGTAATGAAGTGTTTTCTGGATTTGACTTCTGGCTCACCAGCGGTGATGGCGTTGATCCCGCTTTCGGAGATCAATTAATTATTGGTGTTAAGAGCGACCTTTTTTCTGATATTACATTAGATACTGAAGTGTACTACAGAACCATGCGACAGCTTTTTATTCTTGATCCATTTGGGACAGATCGTGCCGGCCGAGAATATTCTGATTTATTCGTTTTTGGAAAAGGCAGTGCCACTGGCATGGAAATTCAACTCTCCCGTCAAAGGGGTAGGATCAATGGATTTATTGCCTATACCCTCGCCTATACGGATCGGTTTTTTTCAAGGCTTAATCAGGATGCATTTGGAGAGCCCCGAAGTTTTATCCCCCGAAATGATCGTTTGCATGATTTAAATATTGTTGGGCGATGGAGAATTTCTCCACGATGGGAGCTCGCAGCTGTATTTACTTATGCTACTGGGCAGGCCTACACCCAACCCGAGGCGAGCTATACCATCTACAACCTTGAACTCGTCAATGGAGAGGATGAAAATAACTTACTGGTCTCTCCAGGTCTCAATCAGTCTAGACTTCCTGCATACCACCGCCTTGATGTTGGTGCAACTTGGAGTGGATCTCTGCGCAAATTCGCTGACTATCAACTCCAAATGCAAGTTATTAACGCGTATGCTAGGCGCAATACATGGTTTATATTAAACGAATTTGAAGATGATGGAACGGTTACTCAATCAGACATCCCGCAGATTCCTGTTCCCCTGCCGAATATTTCCTTTACCCTGATTTTCTGATGATGCAAAGATCTATTTTAATTGGTCTTCTATTGATCATGTCCGCATGTGATTCATCGGACTTCTCGGTCTTAGATAATCAATATGCTGTTGAGCTTACACTCGTGGCGGATGAACCACTACCCCAAGCCAGAGTCAGTATGCTTGCTCCTACAGATCAACCCACTGAGTTCAAAGATGTCGCAGTCACTAATGCCGTAGTTGTTCTCCGTACTGGCTCAACAGATTTGCTACTTGAATCTGTTATTGCCGCGCCAGGGATGTATGAATATCTTGGTGAAGAGCATCTCGTTGAGCCAGGTGGCACCTATACAATCACGATTACAATTCCTGGTCTATCTACTCCTATCAAGGGGGTGACTCATGTACCGTCATCGGTAGAAATTATCACTGCCTCACGTGAATCAGGAACCTATCTCAGTGATGAACGACTGATTCTAATCGTACTACCAGGGGTTGCAAATGACCAAAATCAAAGTTTTTTCACATTGGTCACTGAATCATTGGATGCGACGATGGCTTCAGCTGTACCAACCGTGCTTGATTTCTTGGACGACGATGACTTCACGATTGAGGATTTTATAATAAGCGGATCTCCGATCATTAATGAGGGAAATTTTATCAAATTTTCTGATAATACCATTGAGTTGGCCTATCCATGGATTGGGGTAAATTTCTTTGGGCGCAATATCATCTATGTGAATTCACTTGATAATAACATGAGGGACTTTGTCCGTTCCATTGAACAACAACAGGGAGGTGACGGAGCATTTGGACCTGGAGTAATTCCCAATGCACTCCCTACCTTGTCTGGAGCGCATGGCTTATTTGGAAGTATTGCGCGTGACAGTGTTCGCTTTACAGTTCTCCCGCCTACGAATTAAACCCCATTCATGGTTTCCTCAATCAGCATATCAACAACAGCTTTGATTGCATCATCTGATGATGCCCCATTGTTGATCGCGTCTTGATAAGCCTCTCGTTGCCAGTGTGCACTTGTTCCTCGTTTCAAAATTGTTCGGGTATGCTCAACTTCCTCAATGCATCCCAGAATTTCTGCATCGGGCATGATGTGGGTGAGCAACTCCTCGGTTAAATCAGAGTAAGGAACCATCTCTCCTTTGCCAAAATCAATGAGCTGACCATCAATACCGTAGCGTTGGGCGAGCCATCGATTTTCATACAGAAGCATGTTAGCATAACTGCGCCAGCGTTGATTTTCCCGTCTAAGGCGCCACAACATATGAAGCCAACATTGATACAATGCGGTGATACATATGGCATCATCAATTCGAGTACAGACATCTGTAATCCGCATTTCTAATGTTGGAAAATGATGGCTTGGACGAATATCCCACCAGATTTTAGTACTGTCTTCAACGACTCCTGCATGGACTAAAATGCTGACATGGCGCTCAAGCTCCGCATAGCTTTCAAAATGTTCTGGAAGTCCAGTGCGAGGAAATTCATTCCAGACTGCAATTCTGTAGGACATAAGCCCCGTATCTCGCCCCTCCCAAAAAGGAGATGAAGAGCTCAATGCTAATAAATGGGGCAAGACATAGCTCGCTTGATTCATGAGATCTATTCGAAGGTTATTATCTTCAACGCCTGCATGGACATGCATTCCGCAAATCACCATCCGTTGGGCAATTTTCTGCATATTTTCTGCTAATGTTTCATAGCGCTGACGGGGGGTATGCATCTGTGTGATGTAGGATGCTTTGGGGTGGGAGGATGAAGCAATGATTGCGAGTCCATATGGCTTGATAACATCCGAGACCATACCGCGTAACTGTTTGAGTTCTTCACGTGCCTGCTGAATGGTTTGGCATACAGCAGTGCCAACCTCAATCTGTGATTGAAAAAACTCCTGAGAAACTTTCTCTCCAAGGACTTTCCTAGCATCTATGAGCATCTGAGGAGAAGCCTCTCTTATCAAATTTCCAGTTTCACGATCCACAATCAAATACTCTTCTTCGATACCGAGGCTCAATGAGGGCTTGGTAAGGATTTCTGATGCGATAGACATAATTGACAGATTAAATGGAGATTTACCTAGGCTAAATGAATCATTAACACCCGTACAATTTACAAAAAATAGGCATCAGATCTGTTTTTCTTAGTCAACTGATCTCTGAATGGGTGCATTTTTTCATCTGAATTACAACAGGCATTCAATCTTAGTGATTGTACCTTTATGATGGATAATGCGTATTTTGAATGGTCTATGATTTGAAGAATGCAACCTGACTTTATTCAACGTCTGCGAAATGCCCAACATGAAACTGGCAGTTTGGTTTGTGTGGGCTTAGATCCTGATTTAAGTAAAATTCCCGTCTCTCTTCGCCAACAGTATGATTCCCCCACCTCTACTGTTCTTGCATTTAACAAGGCAATCATCACAGCCACCTCTTCCTATGTGTGTGCCTATAAACTTAACTCTGCCTTCTACGAGGTCCTTGGAAAGGAAGGATTTGATATCCTGAAAACCACTCTGGAGTTGATTCCTATGAATAAAATTTGTCTTGTGGATAGTAAGCGGGGCGATATCGGCAATACCGCTTCCAAGTATGCCTCCACAATTTTTGATTATCTCAATGCCGATGCATGCACCGTAGCGCCTTACATGGGCACTGATGCGATCAAGCCATTTTTAGAATACCCAGGATGTGCAGCCTTTATTCTAGTGAGAACATCAAACCCAAGCGGTGACGAGTTACAATCGTTGAAAATCGATGGCCAATCGCTCTATAAATATGTTGCTGAGTTAGCTTACACATTAGGACAGCCCTTATCTGGATCGGTGGGGTTTGTCGTGGGCGCTACAAATCCAGAGGAATTATGCCGTCTGCGTCAGGAGTATCCAGAGACACCGTTTCTGATTCCGGGTATAGGGGCACAGGGTGGTCATCTCAATGCCGTTGCAACAGTGGCCACTTCAAAGGGACTTGTATTGGTAAATAGCAGTCGGGGAATCATCTATGCTTCGGATTGCCAAAACTTTGATACATTCGCAGCTAACGCTGCACGAGACCTACGCGATTCATTGAACCAACTCATTTCTACTGATGCTTCTTAGACTTGTCCGACTCACTGTTCAATCCGACGCAGGTCCTCTTTTTCTTGAGCGATTTGAAACCATTGCCCCTAGAATCCGACAGGCTTCAGGGTGTCTAAGATTGGAGCTCTGGGTGGACAACACCTGCCATACAACTTTCACCACATACAGCGAGTGGGACTCTGAGTCGTCGTTGAACGCCTATATTAAATCTGATGTATTCAAGGAAAATTGGAGATTGGTCAAACCACTTTTTGCTGCACCAGCAGTTGCTCACAGCTACCATCAGTATCAACACAAATCTTAACTGGAGTAACCACATCCAGTCAATAAATGGGGTATAACTCACTTGAGGGCTATTGAAGAAATAACTTGAAAATAAATAGACCCTTATCTGATCGTCTACCACCCCTATGTCTTTTTGACTAATTTTTGTGGTTTTATCATGATATTTGTGGGTACAGGTCTAAACCTCCGCAGAAGAAGAGAATAGCAACGCGGAAGTTTTCAAATCTTCTGTATCCTCTTCCAATGGTTTTGATTTCTTGAATTTTTCTGTTAATCCTTTCCGATTTTGACTATATACCTGTCGATTATGAACTATTGAATATAGCTATGGTTGAAAAGTATCATATTCTTTTTGGATGATCATGAAAGTTTTCTTTTTGTTGTAAGTTACATTGATATATATCCATCCTATCATGGACGAATCTAAAAATAAATCGGACACAGAGTCTAGCCCGACTGATTGCACAGATTCAAAACCACTCAATGTGGATCTAATGGATCCTGATACATTGGTGGGACTTGCTGCCTTATCTTCCTACTTTGGACTCTCTATTGAAAAAGCTTTAAGCCGCACACTTGATCCAGCAATCAAAAAACTTTTCAATGATCTTTCTTCTCACCTTGAGAATCAATGAGTGATATTATTGAAAGTTATGATCATCAAGAAGATACTATTGACTCAAATGATGATCTTGTAAGCCAGCTTGATGTTCGGATTCAACGGATGTCTGGTCCCCATGGCTTTCCTTTTCAGATAGGATTATATCTGACCATATTTCTAGTGTATTAGAACATTTGGGGAAGTCGCATGAGATTGACTCTGATGAGATAAAGGAGGCACGTCGTGAGCGCCTTGACCACGTAGGAATTGGTGCGGTACTTATAGTATTAATTACGATATTTACCCTGCCTGAGAATCCACAAATATATTCTCAAATATTGAATGGATCGGTTTATTTGTAGCTTGAGGCCTTGGAGGATATGGTTTAGGTATCCGAAGAAAACTTTCAGCAACTTCTTCTGATAATTGAAGTGCACCATTGTTGATATTGAATACCACACACATTGTTTGATACTTCTCTCGGAATAAAGATAATGAGTTCTTGACGAAAAGAGAGTCTACATCTGAATGACTACAAATAAAAATTTATCTGTAATCATTGAATGCCCGCCAATCATGTCTTTCATACTTTGAGCACTCTCAAGGGCCTCCCATCAGATAATGTATTCAAGGTCCGTTTCATTTATTTTACTCCTCTCAAAGATGTATTTAGTTTCTTGGTGTGTCATAATTCAGAGCAATTCCATACAAATCCTGATGAACCAACTCAAAAAGAGTAGAAAGTAATTCTCAAAAGGATTTCTGTTGACGTTTCAGATTTTGCTTTGTTTCTTCACTGTAGAGTGATCTGAATTCCGATATGGAATTCACGCCCTGGAGCTGGAAGACCTAACTGTGGTAAAACGATTTCGTCAGTGATATTGTTAATTCTTCCAAATATTTCTGAGGAATAGTTTCTAACAACCTTGAGCCACGATAAACGGACATTTGTCACAAGTGAACTGGGAAGATTGATGAGTTGATTGTCATCACCTAACCCGTACGCCCTACCCGAATAATAATTCTCTGCAATGATAGAAAATCCTGATCCAATTTGATAGTTAGAATTACACCCTCCTATCCATGATGGCGTTTCTACGAGTGATTGTGATCCATTGGAGGTGAGTTGCTTAGGACGCATGATGGTTAGGTTGCATGACACCCTTAAACGCGAGTTAATTAACGTACTCAGGGTCGTTTCTACTCCAAATACTCGACTCCCATCAAGGTTAACGCGTTGCCTCCTACTTTTTGTCTCACCCGCCAATCTAATCATTTCTTGCCCAATTGTATTGAAGGTTCTGTTCAAGAATCCAATCAACTCAACTTCAGTTTGACCTCTCTCAATTGAGAGTGACAGCTCTGAAAGAAAAGAAGATTCGGGCTTCAGATTTGGATTCAATACGAAGCGCCCTAATGATTCTCCGAATAATTCGCGCATCGTGGGGAAACGTGTTTTCCGCCCAATGATACCCCTTAAATTGATACCCTCAGAAAGGTATCGAGAGATCCCGATGGTTGCTCCAAAACCAGTTTGAGAATCACGAGCGGGCTTATCACCAGTTTGAGGTGTGACCAATACATCCAAACTTGCGCCAATCATGAGATTGAATTGACCTGTTTTGGAATACTCAATTCCATTACTGATAATTCGTTGGGAAAAAACTCTATTGACAGATGCACCCTGACCCTCGAGATCTTCCTGGCCATGCCGTGATCCGATGAGCGTCGTTGCAGCGCGTAGTGATCCAGAATGTTGAAAGTCTCGCAAATACGTCAAGCGAACCCCATATGTATCATCCTGATCAATTTGGGTTTGAATTTGTTGAGAATAGGAATCGTCTGCATATTGCGTAATCGTTTGTCCAAACCGACTCCCCCAGACGGCAGTTTTTAAGGTTCCAAAGTTGAATGGAAATTCTCCGCTGACGATAGCCATATTCGTCTCCCAGTTAGGGTATCTCCAAAACCTGACTTTAGCCTCTGCAGGATTCAGGTGACCTTCTGGAGCGATCCCTTTTTGAGCATCAAAACGCAGGAGTGAAACACCGATTTTACCGTTCTTGGCAATATTAAATGCAATTTGACCAAAAAGTGATTGAATCTGCCGATCGGTGTTGGTACGAATGGTTTCCGAACTCTGGCTATATGGAAGATCTGCATCTCTTGGAAGACTGAACCCCTCTTGGTCGGAAATCCCAACAAATAGGGTTGACTGAAATCGGGATTTACGTTGCAACCATGTAAATCGTGCTTGACGGGATCGGTGTGTGCCAAGTATCCCCGATAATTGAAAATAATTGCCTGAATGACGTAATTGGCGGGATATCATATTAATTGCCCCGCCTAATACATTTGCTCCATAGAGTACAGAGGGAACACCCTTAGAAATAGAAATTTCTCCTACAACCTCAGACGGAATCAAACTTAAATCTACCCGATTATCCCATGGAATATTCAGCAAGGCTCCATCAAAAAATAAACTGACTTGGCGCTCGCCTGCCCCACGAAGATAAATCAATGATTCTCCCCGGGAGTTCGTTTGCAAATGTGCGGATGGAATTCGACGTAGGACGTTATCAATTGACGGCGCATCGGCTTGCGCAATCGCGGCTAAGTTAATGCGCTGTGTTGTAGAGATTGAAGAAACATCGGTAGAAGCGCCAGATGGGGTTACTACAATATCACCTAACTCATAGTGAACCAGTGAGTCTGTTGGTGTCTGAGCATACACAGAACCGACCATACAAAGACAAAATGTCACCCTTAAGATCATTGTCTGATGGGTAAATTTCACCTCTGAAAAGATAATTGACTACGCTTGGATTGGGAATAACTTATTGGAGTGGGCAACCTTCGTTGCTTTTTGCTTTTTAGGTTTTGTTTTTAGCACTGCCTTTGCGATTAGTTGGGCATGTTCTTCTATTTGATTGAGCGATAATTCGGGTTCCTTTTGAGAGCTACGCTTTGCCATTCTATCCTGTTGGTTGGTGAGTCGTTTTAGACATGTATCCACGTTTCTTGTTTTCCCTACGTAGCCCACTCAGTGTGTAAATATTGCTTTTGAGTTGATTGCACGGGCCACATAAAAGGATACGGTTTGTGATATGATTTATGCCTCCATCTGATCTTGGTGTATTATGATCAAGTTGCAAATATCTTGGGTCATCAAATTCGCGGTCGCATCCTTGGCACTTCATTCCATGCTGCTCCAGCAAATGGTCATACATTTCTGCTCTTGTCCACCTCTGACCTTCGGGTTCCTTTACCCGCACCTTGACTTGCAAGAATGGAACTGCTTCCTCTTTATCATCTGTACGCTCTGGCAGTTCTTGTGTGTATGTGACTTCTCCAAAAACACCTACTTCTTTTTGGAGCCTATCTATGACAACTTCATGTGCCTTGTCCCAAATATCAATTCCAACCCACTGGCGGTTTAACCGCTCAGCTGCGACACATGTAGTTGCACATCCAGCAAAAGAATCTAATACAATATCTCCTTCATTACTACTGGCTTTGATGATTCTCTCGTATAGAGCTAATGGTTTTTGTGTAGGATAACCTGCATTTGATTTGTCTGAGTTGTTGATTTTATCCACGGGCCATACGTCATCAAGAGGTACACCGTATTTCATTGCTTCATCAAGATAACGTCTGACACGTTTCCCTTTACCTCCATCTGATAAAACATATTCGCGTCCATCATTATCAACTCGGACCTTTTGTTTGCGAACTCGAACATATTCATCTTTGTTTTTCCAAGGACGGGTCGGATAGTTAAAAACACTGTTCTTAGAACGTACATAAAATAAAATAAGATCATGCCTTCTCTCAATGTGGGATCTTAACCGTTTATTCCATCCTTGGTAACTCCACACAATTTCATTCCGAAACTGTTTCCAACCAAAGATCGCATCCATACATGCTTTCAGATAGTGCGATGCAGTAGGATCACAATGTAGGTAAATACTACCATTAGGCTTCAATACTCTATGCATCTCAAGTAAACGAACCGCCATGAAACACATATAGGCACCCATGCCGTCAGAGTGAGCAAATCGAGCAGATTCAATGGCCTCCATAATCTTAGGATAATCATCTTGCAATTTGTCTACCCAATCTTGGTGTACATCCTCATCCCAGCTCCAACGATCCTGAAACTTTGCTCCAGCAGCTAAAGAATCAGGTGTAGCGTGAAAATCCTTTCCTTTGTTGAACGGTGGATCGGTCGCAATTAGATCAACGGATTCGCTGTTCATCGCACGCAAAAAGGCTAAATTATCTCCATGAAATAAGGTGCGATTCTTCCAGTTGGGATCAGCCATTACCTCTTACCAGATCCTTGTGCGTTAACTGATTGCCCATTGAGCAAGTTTGTGTACTCAATAATCACTTGAACAGAGCAGTATACTAAATCAGGGATATACTTTCTCTTGAATTATTAACTAAGATTGAACCAAGCTATTGAGCAGGACTCGCAAGTCTAGGTCCATCGCTGAGCGGTTGTAATAGTGGGGTCTAATTTGGAGGCGGCCTTCTTCAACGGCATGGCGATGCTCAATAGCTCCCAATTGGCTGCCGAGATCCATTAATAGTAATGATCGTTTCTTTTGCTTGGTCTCCCGCTCACTAACGATGGCACCCAGTGCCCCATGTAACGCTCTGTAACGATCTTTTCCTACCCAATTTGTAACGATGTTATCTCGAATTCCCGTGACGTTTTCAATCAGTTTTTTATGCTTGTCTATCATTTCCTGATAGTCAGTGGTCAAAGCATCCATCCGCTCACGATAAGGAATTAATTCAGGATGGAGATCGGATGCCTCAGAAAGTAGATTGGATTCAATTTTGAGTGCTGAGGCCTCGGCAGCAATTTGGACAGAAATAGCTTGTAGACTGGCAGTGACTAGTTCTTCAGTTTCTCCCCCGTAGGTTCTGCATCCTGCAAAAAGACAAATCCCAAGGATTGGTAGAACCCACCTTCGCGTTTGATTGACCATCTTCATCAGATTACAGTTTCGTCTGGAATTGTGACATTTTTGGGAATCACTACGATTCCATCACGGATAAAATAATTTTCTCCATCATGCTCTTGTACGCCTTCCTTGTTGCGAATGATGCATCTATTGCCAACCTTTACATTCTTATCAATGATCGTTCCTTCAATGAATGTATGATCTCCAACGCCGGGCTTTGTAGGTCCCTCCCTCCGTTCACGAGTTTCCACCTGATGCCACGGATAATAATCAGCACCCAAAATCACAGAATCATGAATTTGTGTGTCATTGCCAATAAATGATCGGATCCCAATCACAGATCTATTAATTGAACTATTTCCGATCATACTCCCCTCTGATATAAGAGTGTCAGTGAGTTGAGTACCCGAAATTTTTGCAGGACCCAGCATTCGTGGATTGGTATATAGCCTCATATTTGGATTATAAATATCAAATCCAGGGTGCGGTTGGGTTAACATTAAGTTTGCCTGATAATAAGATCGGATTGTACCAATATCACTCCAATATCCATCAAAAGGATAGCTCATCACCTTGGCTTGTTGAATGGCTCGTGGAATGATCTGCTTCCCAAAATCATGGTCATTTGGAAACATATCAAGTGTTTTAAACAGCAGATCACTATTGAATACATAGATGCCCATTGATGCTAAGTATTCACGTCCTTGTGCTTTCATTGAATCGCTGACGGAACTGGTTTTCTCCGAGAGGTCTTGAGGCTTTTCGTAAAACTCATTAATCTGATGATCATCATTGGTTTTGAGGATACCAAATCCAGATGCTTCCTCAGAAGTGACAGGAATCGTAGCAACGGTCACTGATGCCTCGTTCTCCACATGGTGATCAATGATTTTCCGATAATCCATAGAATAGAGTTGGTCGCCAGATAAAATGAGAACATATTTTTGACGATATATTGATACATGCGGAATGGACTGCCTCACGGCATCAGCCGTTCCCTGAAACCAGTTCGCTGAGCGCCTCGTCTGCTCTGCAGCCATGACGGTGACAAAGCCTCGCCTGTAGTTGTCAAACCGATACGTATGGGCTAAATGGCGATTAAGACTCGCGGAATTGAATTGGGTCAATACGAAAATTTTATTGATACTGGAGTTGATACAGTTTGAAACTGGCACATCAATTAATCGATATTTTCCCGCAAAAGGAACCGCAGGCTTTGAACGTAGGAGTGTTAATGGAAATAGGCGTGAACCAGCACCGCCTCCAAGAATGATAGCTATGCAGTCACGCATTGAGTAGCATTCCGTTTAAAATATAATCCATTACATGGAGAGATGACATGATGTACGCTAATGGAAATTTGATAATGTATCGTGAACATTTTAAGAAATCTTACAACATCACTGATAATTGGATCCAAGAAAGTAGAACAAAGACAACGATCAATTTCTATTCTGAAAAAGTTGTGGCTTGATCTGAATAGTGATAAATATAATCTAACCCAATCAATTTTGAGGAATGATAAAGCCTTAAAAATCATCCATCAACCACTTCCCCAGTCACTCACCTTCATTCTACTCTCTTCAAACATCTCAAAGCTCCTTTTTTGTCAAGGATCGTACTCCTATTACCGAATAATGACAAATTTATCAGATCCTGAAAAAACCCGAGTATCCGATTGGGCCGTTAAGCGATAAACATAGGCACCTGAACTTAATCCATGTATGTCAACAGCGATTGAATTACCATATCCTGCTTCCATTTGACCAGCAAATACATCCCGAATTTGTTTTCCCAGAATATCAACAATGTTTATTGATATTTGCGCCGAGTAAGGAAGATCAAACTGAATGTGCATGGTAGAACGGACTGGATTAGGGTAGCTAGAATGAAGCACGAATTCACTTGGCAATTCGGCTGAATGCTGGGTTGAGATGGGAATTTCAGAAAAAGAAATTAGAGGAAGACTGGGAGCATTTTGAGAACGAAACGGAGCAATGCTCGGAAGAACACCATCAATGAATGTGTACAGAAGTGCTTCCCCGCCAAAATCTTGAAGATCTACACTTGATGATAGCCAAGGCGTACCGTTCCGACTAATTTCTAGGGCATAAACGCCCAGAGGTAAATTGATATATGAAGAGCTACTACCTGATGGAACCTGAATATTTTCAAGAACTCCCTGATCAGACATAAATTGCAATCCTAGTAAAGGAAGATGGGACAGGTTCTGACTTATACGCAGAGTCACCACATCTTTAGTGGATGCAACATCCCGCGCACAGCAGGCAGATACAGCCAATACCTCGTCATTCAGAGAATAATAAATGACTTGATAGTTTGAATCAGATTTGACTTCCACATTGGATATGATCGGAGGATCATTGTTGCTACCACCAATCGTATGAGAAGCCATTAATTGACTCAATCCTTGAGGAACTGAAATGTAATCTGAGGATGTCAAGGATTCAAGAATAAACATCGTATCTGATTCACCTACACGCACTTGTAATTGACTTTGAGACGCGTTAATCATTTGTAGATTGCCAAATTTTGAAGAGGTTTCGCTTGCCCAGAAATTAACTGCTTGATCAACTTGCGCAAAAAATCCATCTCCATTACCACTTACAATAGCAAAAGCCACTTTTCTCTGAGAGCCTGGCTCCAAATCAATCGGTCCTATGCTGGCCATATGCGACCATCCATCTTCAGAAGGGAACCCAACTCTATTACCTCCACTTAAATACTCCCACATCACTTCATTCCATGAAAGACCCGGATGAATTCCATGATTAGGGATTGCTCCATAACGACTCTCAGCGCCATCTGAAAGAATCTTTAATCCCACAGTTTCTCCATCAATTAATGCACTTCCTCCCTCACTAAACTGATAAATGACATCTCGCTCAGCATCATATCTAGGCTGATCATTGCTCCAATTGACTGACAATATCCAATCAGCATATAAACCTACATGGAGGTTATTGATGGGTTTAGTCAAGGGATTGGTGACTGTATACTCTACAATCATAAATCCACCTGCTGGATAAGCCTCTTGTGTCACTAACTGAGTTTGTTCTACAATCTCTACCCCCACTGGATTAGGGGCATTTGAATCTAATAACACAACCTCTGTTCTTACGTTACCGCTTTCATCGGCATCGGTAACATTCATTATAGTCCCTGGCTTACGATGAAAATGAATGGGTTGTTGATCACGTTCAATCTTATGCCCAATCACAGATGAAGAGATCTGATCCGCATTTGTCCCGATGACCAAACCCGCTTCATAAATCTGGCTTGGACTTCTTTGAGTGAATGAAATTCCAACTCCAGCACTGTTTCCCCAGCGATCTAAGTATCCAAGATTCCCCTCAGAGGTTATGCTATATCGTACAAAAGGATTGTCGTTGATAAACACTGGAAGCGTTTCACCTGAGCGCGCCTCAAATTGATAGATTGTTTCCTCAATCCCACCATCATGAGTGAGCACTATCTTCATCTTATCTCTGATCCGATAGGGAATATCATCTATATAAGTAAATGGAAACACAACACTATTTGTACCTATTCCAGATGGAAAATCAATACTCTTAGAAGACGATTCGAACTTTAAATACGGAGGTACATCCACAAATTCAATGCGTGCAGATTGGTTGGTTCCATCGCCCAAGTAACTTTCAGATTCAATAATCAATGATGGAGATGAATCGTTGGAGTTGAGATCCCTTTCTATATTTGTCACCCTAATTGCATTCTCAACAGGTGCTTGGACTGCCGTAAACGCATTCACACGGCCAAATCCCAACAAACCTCTGAATCCATCTGGATTTGCCTGTTCAATTGATTGGGCGGTATACCTGAGCTGTTCTCTAATCTGTTGAGGTGAGAAATGTGGAAATCTGGTCTTTACCAAAGCTGCGATGCCCGCAACCAACGGGGAAGCAAACGATGTGCCGCTCACTGACCCATATTGATTATTGGGAACCGCTACAGATATATCAATTGCTGGTGCAAAGATATCAACCTTAGTTCCATAGTTGAATACGACACGATCACGAGCATTCTGTGTCCCACTGACGGCAAGTGTTTCAAAGTGGTTGGCCGGATCACGCGGTGACACATCATTATTAGTAGAAGAGTTCCCAGCTGCTGCAATGAACAGTGCGCCCATTTCCATTGCACATTGTATAGCAAGATGACTGGTTCTATCATAATTCATTGATACATAGCTACCATTTATGAAATCTGCACCATTGGAAGCAGCGTAGAGGATCCCCTTGGCCGTATTGCAAATTCTTCCATTACAATCTGCACCGATTGGCATGTAGGAGGCATTCCAACTACTTCCGGCAATGCCAATACTATTGTTACTTTCCCCTGATGCGACACTAGCCACTGTTGTACCATGATCGTTGAATCTTAAATCAATGAAGACACTCGGACTATAGGGTTGGCCATTGCCAAAATCATAGCCATGCACATCATCAACAAAGCCGTTATTGTCATCATCTATCCCATTATCTGGAATTTCGTCCGAATTTGTCCATACATTTGAGATGAGGTCTTCATGGCGCCAGTCTGTCCCACTATCTAAAATGGCAATTACTACATCCCCCTGCTCCCCCTTCACAATGTCCCATGCCTCAGGTAATTGTAGCCGTTCTATATACTTCAACTGATCCCTAAATACTGGATCATTGGGAGAATCTTGATGACTTGCATCATCACTGATCTCGTAGTAGTATTCTGGCTCTGCATACACAACATTCGCATCGCTTTCTAGGGATAGAGCCAAGATCTCAGGTGGGGTGGACTTAGAAAAATATACGCGATAGGTATTAGCCAACTTTCCTTTATTTTCACACGATACATTACTCTCGCTGAAAAATGGAAATGCAGGCTCTATGGAACTCGCACCATGGGAGTTGGCAATCGCATCAAACAGGGGTAAATTAGTCGTCTTTCCAACTGGTGTGACACGGTCTGTGAACTGCACCAATATTACGTTCGGAACCACATCAGTGCTTGAAGTGGGATATCTAATCTGAGCAATGGTTTTATCTGAAAAACTCAAAGCAATCCCTAACAAAAGGATCGGATATATCAAAATTGAGCGATTCATTTTGACATCCCTCACTTTACCACAACAAATTGACCAGAACGTATCAACGTTTCTGATGGAGTATCTGCTAGGAGGCGGTATAGATAAACACCTGGTGATAATCGGTGATTCACGACTAAATACTGACTTTGGTAGCCTCCACCAATATATTCTCTGGGGCCCTGCCATACACGCCGACCAATTAAATCAATCACCTCTACCGAAATATACGCAGAGCTCGGTAAATCAAACTGGATTTGAGTCTGTGACTTGAAGGGGTTCGGGTAATTGCCATGCAAGATCAAATCAGATGGCAAATTGATCGGGGTAGAGACATTCACACGTGAAGAAGATTGAAGTTCAGTGCCGTCAGCCAAAAAACTTTTCATCGTGATGCCATTGGAGGCTGAACCACTTAACATCAATACGACACTGGTTCCAACATACAAGTCTGTATCTATAGAATACGTACCTATTAATTCATTAGAGTGCAAGTCCCACACCTCAATGTTACTGGGATCTGAGGCTAATTCAACATAATTGGACATCATTGCTGAGGTCACTTGCAGAGTAGTTAATTGATCATAGTTCTGACCGTGAACAACTCTGAGCTCTATATCCGATATATCTTGAATTCCATGAAATGCTCGGATGTCCATCTTGTCCTTTGAGACGGGTACTTGACGGGCATCAGGTGCAATGATCAACTCCGAAGATACACCCGAATATATAATCTGATAATGCCTTGCAGAGTCAAAATGTGTATCTGTTGAAACCATAGGATCTGATGTTTTGGACTCGCCTGCGACTCTCATTTCTATCACTGTATCTCCTGAATCTATGGCTAAAAATTTGGTAGCATTTTCTGGTTGCACATTCGTTAGCATCAGATCTCCATTTGAATAAACATCCAATGGAATATCTGAATCAATCATCAGAAACTGAACCTTTGACTGGTCTGTGAGGCGGGTATCCCAGTAATCCTGAGCTCGATCCGCATTACGTAACATTTCATCAATGGAATCACCCCCAAAGAACGCAAAAGCAGCCTCAACACTTTCGCTTGGATTAATAACAGGATAAGGACCTGTTCCAAATACCTGTCCCCAGTAGGAGGAATAGGATGGGGATGAATTGACACCACTACTCATGAACCACCATGATGACTCTGAACGAGGGAATGGATAAATCCCCAAATCATAAGCTACATAATGATGTTCTGCATCATGGGTTAACACTTTTGCCCCCATCACAGGCCTTTGCTCTGTGTTTGTGTACTGGTATCCTACCCCTCTTCCAAAGTTATACCCCGTAATATCATGAATCCAAATGTCTGAGATGATCCAATCAAAAAGCATACCAACATGTAAATTTGAGATGGGGGTTTTAGTTGGGTTGCTTATCGTGTAATGCACAATAGCGAAGCCTGAATTATTGCTCCCAGGGTCAAAGTAGATGTTCTGAATAACTTCAAGCCCTGTCGGATTGGGGGCTTTGGTGTCTACTAATGTGACCTGGGCTTGCCAAGGTGCAATGCCCCCGGGAGATTGAATCTGGATTTCCGTATTAGACTTGGGCCTAAAGTGTATATTAGTTCTGCCATTTTCTATCCCATCCACAGATCTTGATACTTGATTCGGCCCAGTACCTATGATGAGTCCAACTTCATTCATCAGTTGTTGCTCACCTTTGAAATGAATGCCTCTACCGTGAGAGAATCCGTGTATATGTACTTGGCTCTGGTCTAAAAACCCAATGTTTCCCTCTGAGGAAACATCAAATGCCAATTGCTCACTCGAAATTCCCTTAATGTCCCATTCATCAATTGGATTTAAAAAGGCTTCGCGAGCGACCTGACCTGCTACTCGCACCTCCACCACATATAACTCTGTTGTCCTATAGTTTGGACTTGTTTTGATCCTAAACGGGATTGTAACAATGTTTGAAGTTCCACTTGAAAGAGTTCCAATCATGATGGTTCGAGATGGAAACTCCAAAGCCTCAGGAGCTTCCACAATGTGAACCTCTACATCAGATGCGCCGCTGAGATGACTGCGGAGGATGACCTCCACATGACCGTTCGAACCTATGCGCCATCCACCATCATTGACTTCAAATTTGACACCATCCAATACGACACCCGAAACATTTTTTTCGGTCACGGCCCTCAATGCATTTACCCGTCCAAACCCTAATAGCCCTTCAAATTCGGGCACATTTGAGGATTCCACCGGATCTGCGGTGAATCGAATTTGTTCTCTAATCTGATCTGAGGTATAGGTTGGAAAAGCTGTTTTAACCAGCGCAGCAATGCCAGAAACGAGTGGAGTAGAAAATGAGGTGCCAGACCAATAATGACTATACCCCCCTTGAAGTGGGGCTGTAATATTGCGGCCCGCTGCATATACATCTACATTGGTACCATAATTATATAAAACCATATCAAAGTCGTTTGATGTTCCACCAACGGATAGTACACGGGGATAATCTGCAGGATACGATGGCCGTTGATCCACATTCCATCCTTCATTGCCAGCTGCTGCCACAACCAAAGCGCCCATATCCGTCGCCGCTTGAATCGCTAAAGATTCTGTTCTTGAAGAACCTGCTCCCCCAAAGCTAGCGTTGATAATATCCGCACCAAGCGTTGCTGCGTAAACGATGGCTTCCGATCCATCACAAATTCCACCACCCGTATCGCACTGAACACCAACCGATACAAATTTAGCATTCCAACTGCTCCCCGCCATTCCAATATCATTGTTGGTCGTAGCGACGGCCACTGCAGCAACAGCCGTCCCATGTCGACCATGATGTGGATCTATGAATTCCCCTGGATCATAGGGGCGGTCTTGGCCAAAATCATACCCATGCACATCGTCTACATATCCATTGTTGTCATCATCAATTCCGTTACTTGGGACTTCTTGAGGGTTTGACCAGACATTTGGAAATAGGTCGTCATGTTTCCAGTAGACCCCATCATCTACAATTGCAATGAGTGCATCACCCTGCTCTCCTTTTACGATTTCCCATGCTTTTGGTAGAGACAATAACTCAAAATACTTTGATTGATTTTCCGCATATAAGGGATCATCTGGAACCGTAAGGCGATCAAGTTCTCGGATATAACGAATCAGTTTAGGCTCGGCATAGATCACATTAGGATCCTGAATAAATGCAGATGCGATCTGTTTAGGCGAGTGGGATTCATCAAAATATACGGTATGGATTCTCTCCAAAGCCGAAATGTTACTTGTTTTTTGAATGACTTTTTTCAGGGAGGGAAACGTTTTTTTCACCGCATAAACTCCATACTTCTCTGATAGCTGATCAAAGACTCTTGATCCTATTTTACTGTTTTGGGTGGAGGGTGAAAATTCACCCTTAAATTGTACATAGACTTCACCACGGACAAACATTGAATCCGATGGCATTTGGGCGATCCCATTTGCCACTAAGCTAATACTGATTACGAACCCTAATAGAAGCTTTCTCATGATTTCTAGCGGGTATTCAGATCAATCAACCACCTTGCTATCATCGGAAATAGGATTACTTTGTAACTTGTTAAAGTTGAGCCTAACTTCGCCTTACGACCGAAACAATGCAACTCTGACTAAGTTGGATTGATCCATTAACACCACTGAATTGACCAAGAACGATGCTGTACTCTTGATGTATCATTAATTGATTTTTTAGAGTATCGTATAATGCTGATCTACATCCGATTGCCAATCCAGTTGATTAGAGAAATCCTAGCTCTATATTGACTGCCAACAAAGTCCAAATGGGGTTTATTCATATCAACGATCGTTCATCTTTCTTTGTTACTCTGCCTTAAAATGGTTACTGTGCTATGAGTGAAGAGTCTATACAAATTCTCACACGCATCCAAAGTCAACTCCGAACTTGCTGGAATCAATTGATTGTTGAGCGTGTCTCAGTCGGAGCTGTTCTTTTGATTGTTATTGCTACAAGCTCACTTGCATTAATCTTGATGTTTGAGATAGGTCTGTGGATGCCAACTCTGATAAGGAGTACATTGTTCTGGATATGGGTCAGTGGATCTACAGTATTTCTTGGATGGCTTGTTATTTGGCCCTGGTTGAATGGATGGCTTAATCGGAACCAATATCAAACAATTGCACGTACGGTCACCAAAGAAAAACAAGGATTGCAACAACGGGTCATCTGCTTACTTGAATTGTGTAACGGTAAGTCTACCCCATCTCCCCAATCCTTAATTGATGGAGCGGTGAGATCCCTTGATGCCGAGGTTACAAAGATGCCACTGACCAATAAAGTAAACTGGCATATGTCAATCTCTCGGAGTAAATTTGGAGTGATTCCACTTGGTCTCGTCATCATCTTACTTCTGGCTGCCCCTCAAGGATTAAAACAAGCCTCCATTCGCGTATTTTCTCCTGGAATTACATTTGAGCGCCCTACTCCATTTACGATTTCAGTGTTCCCAGGTAACACCAAACTAACGAAAGGTGCCCCAATCACACTCATCGCACAAACGCAGGGAACTCAATTACCTCAACGCATGACCTTTGAGGTAGGAGTTTCTGGCGAGACATCCATTCTCTCACATCATGTAAACAATGATTCCACTGGACGTTTTGTTTACCAAGAAAGTAATGTCCGATTCCCTCTGCGGTATCGTGCTGTGTCTGGCTCAGTTACCTCCCAATGGTATAACATATCCATTATTGATCGTCCAATTTTAAGACAGCTACAAGTTACACTGACACCGCCGACATACACCAAACTCCCATCTCTTGAATTACCATCTGGCAGTGGTCATATCACGGCCTTACAGGGGACACTGGCAGAGTTTGAGATCACTTCTAGTATTCCCGATTCTCGCGCTTGGCTCTCGTTAGATTCTGATACAAATTCTGTGCTCTTTGATGGGCTCTCAGGAGTGATGACGATTCATGATCCATCTTCTTATCAAATCCTATTAAAGTCTCCCGAGGGCGTGTCTAATCTTGATCCGATTACCTATTCAATTACTCCAATATATGATAGATATCCCTCCATTGACATCATCTCCCCATCCGATAATGTAACGATGGATTTTGAACTCCTCGTTCCATTTCGTCTTCGGGTTTTAGACGATTTTGGGTATTCACGATTAATTCTATCATGGCGTTTATCCGCAAGCCGATTTGGTGATACGATGGAATCCTTTGAAGATATACAACTTCCACTTCCTTCTACCTCTGACGTAGAGTATTTATGGGATATTGATGCCACTACAGAACTTGATATCGTACCCGGTGATGTGATTAGTTATTACGTCACCATTTGGGATAATGACGGATACAATGGACCTAAAATGAAGTCCACCCCCATTCAGCAGCTCCGCCTTCCTTCCATCACTGAGCGCTATGAAACTCTTGAATCTACCCAAGAGGGTACCGAATCGGATCTTGAATCATTGATTACCGATGCGGAATTGATTCGCAACCAGTTTGATGAACTTCGCGATGAGGTTCGCCGAAAGCAAGATTCTAGCTGGGATGATCGCCAGAAGCTGGAAGCTCTTCAGCAAGCCCAACAAACCTTACAAATGCGTGTGGATGACCTTGCATCTAACATGGCAGATGCTGCTCAGCAGATGGAAGATCACAATCTTGTAAGCGATGAATTACTTGACCTATTTGATGAGATCCAATCGGTAACCCAAGAGATCAACTCCCCTGAACTCATGGAAGCCTTGCAACAACTGCAAGAAGCACTTTCTGAGCTTGATCCCGCCGCAATGCAAGAATCATTTGAGACATTTGAATTCAATGAAGAAATGTTTCGGGAGCGAATGGAACGATCGCTTGAACTCTTCAAGAATTTCCAACTGCAACAACAACTTGAAGAAGCTGCCTCGCGAGCCGAAGATATCGAAAATGTGCAAGCAAAATTATCCGAGCGTACCAGTGACGATGGACGCATCAAGGATCCAAAATCCCTCTCACTAGAGCAACAGCAAGCGGCGCAAGATATGACCTCCCTTGAGACGAAGATGGAGGAAATTTCCGACCGAATGCAGGACATGAAACATGCTCCAACCAGTGCGATGAACCAGCTCAATCAAGAAATCCTTGATCAACAACTGCCACAAAAGATGCTACAAAACGCTCAGCAGATGGAAGCAGGACAGATGCAGCAGGCCAATCAGGGGCAACAAACTATGAGTCAGAGCATGCAGCAGCTCCAATCCGATCTTCGCCAAATGCAAAGCCAAATGACGGGGCAACAAATGCAAATTAATACCGCTGCACTCAAACAGATTTTAAGTAATACATTGCGGCTCTCAATAGATCAAGAACAGCTCCGGATGGAAATCGCCGATGCCACTCGTGAAAGTCCTTTGTTACGTGATTTTGCACGCAGACAATCAATTTTGTCTTCTGGAGGAAGACTTGTCGCAGATTCACTTCAATCATTGGGGCGTAAAGTGCCACAGATGTCCCGTGAGGTTCAAGAGTTTGCAGGGAATGCAATCCTGAACATGGAGTCTACCATTGTAAACCTCTCCGACCGTGATCCTCTCACTGCACAGAATCTTTCAGGTCTGGCAATGACGAACCTGAACAACTTAGCCCTTGTTCTCAGTGATCTCTTGGAACAACTGATGAATTCTTCTTCCTCAAGCGGCTCAGGTGGCATGTCTATGGAAAACATGATTCAGCAACTCCAACAAATGGCCCGACAGCAAGATCAGTTGAATCAAGCATTGAAAGAACTCTATGGGCAACAATCCGGCGAACGCCTCACTCCAGACATGCAACAGCGCCTCAATCAACTGGCTGCTCAGCAGGAATCCATGAGCCGCCGACTCAGCGAAATGGCCCAAGAACGGGACTTAGCAAACAGATTAGCTGGCGATCTTGATCGTATTGCTCAGCAGATGCAAGAAACTGTGGAGGACCTAAGATCTCAACCAAGAAATCGGCCCTCAATTCAGCGTCAGCAACAAATTATGACTCGACTCTTAGACGCATCCAGAAGCCTCCAAGAACGAGGACGAGAACGACGGCGCGAAGGTCGTCAAGCCGAAGATATTGAGGGTGTGTCTTCTGCTGAAATATCCCTGAATATGACCAAAGATCAAATTCAACGCGC
>JAPOTS010000041.1 GCA_026709065.1 Bacteroidota bacterium | reverse complement strand
CACGGGAGCTGAAAGTCGGTATGTGAAAACCGGACGCATGATGTTGGTGAAGTAACCTATTGTTGGAAGAACTAAACCTGTTCTTCACAACCTCATGAGAGCACCCCAGTACATTTGTGCTGGGGTGCTCCTTGTTTATCAAATGATTGGATAAATTTTAATTAGACTAAGAAAGATTCAAACTTGCTCAGTTTTCATATTTTAATAGTACCATTTAGTCACGTTTAAATTCAAACATCATAATGCCATATCAAAAAGAAGTTAGAATCATAGATACGCTCCAACAAATTCAGCGTCATGAAATCGTATTACCCGCGATACAACGTGAGTTCGTGTGGAAACCTGAACAGATATGCACCTTATTTGATAGCCTTATGCAAGGTTATCCGTTCGGAACATTTCTCTACTGGAAGGTCAAACAAGAAAACAATAAGCTCTATCAATTTTACGATTTTGTTCTTGACTATCATGAGCGAGATGCTCCACATTGCCCTCGGATTGGTCAAATTATCAATCGGGATATTATTGCGGTCCTAGACGGACAACAACGCTTGACGGCATTGAATATTGGACTTCGTGGCTCTCTATCCAAGAAACTTCCTTACAAGCGATGGTCCACTAATGATGCTTTTCCTAAAAGCCACTTATACCTTGACTTATTGTGGACTCCCTCTGAAAACGAAGGCGTTGATAAGCGTTATCGGTTTGAGTTTCTCACAGATCAACAAGTCAAGACTCAACATGATGGATGTTGGTTTCCAGTTCGTGAGATTCTAAACTTTGAAGATGGTGGCCCAGCCATGACTGAATGGCTGGTAAATCATAATTTGACAGGCCAGTCTTTAACAGATGCCAATAAGGTATGCTTCCGATTATTTGAAGTCATACGACATCTCCCTGTTGTTGCCTTTTATGAAGAGCCAAGTCAAGAATTGGATAAGGTTCTTCAAATTTTTATACGGAGCAATAGTGGGGGTACACTTTTGTCTTATTCAGACCTTTTACTTTCCATTGCTGCCGCTCAGTGGATATCAGATGCTCGAGAGGAAATTCATCAATTAGTTGACGATTTGAATTACATTGGGGCAGGGTTTTCTTTTTCCAAGGATTGGGTATTAAAGGCAGGTTTGATGTTAAGTGATATTGGAAGTGTTGGGTTCAAAGTTGATAATTTTAACCGTGAAAATATGCGAAAATTTGAAAAACGATGGCCAGAAATTAAAACTGCATTATCCCATACGGTTGAATTGGTATCAAGCTTTGGATTCAATGAAAAAACACTCAGAGCAGATAGTGCACTTTTACCCATTGCCTACTATCTTTACGCAAGAAAAGCGGATGCACAATATCTTACAAGCGATAAATATCGCGACGACAGAAAATCAATCCGAAGATGGCTGATCGCAAGTTTTCTCAAGCCTTCTGGTATATGGGGAAGTGGACTTGATACGCTTCTCACCGCACTACGTAGTGAAATTAAAAAACATCATACAACCTTTCCTTTACCTCAAATTGAAGAGACCATGCGATCTCGCGGAAAAACTCTGGAGTTCAATGAGGACGAAATTGATGATCTTACTGAATTGCGAATTAATGACAAGCGGACATTTTCTTTACTCTCTTTGATGTTCACACATCTTGACTTGCAACAGATTTTTCATATTGATCATATATTTCCAAAGTCACGCTTTACTCCAATAAAACTCAGAAAATCTCAACTTTCAGAAGATGAAATAATTCAATTCAAGGATTATTCTGATAGACTTCCAAATCTACAGTTGCTTCAAGGTCTCAAAAATATCCAAAAGGGGGCAACCATGCCAGCCGATTGGCTACGTCAGTTCAATAATGACCCTAAGCGAGTTCAGTACAGCGATATACATTTATTAGGACAGGTTCCAGAGTCAATATCTGACTTCAAAATTTTTTATGAGGCACGAAGAAAATTGCTCAGAGAACGTATTGTAAATCTATTGATCAAACGACAAGCGATTGAGTGATAAAGATTTATGCCGAATATTTTTAAGGTTCTATTCATCATAACAGGCAGAAGGTATGCCATAATTTAGACTCACATTTGAAATGAAAGAACAACCCCAAATTAGATTGAGTGAATCCCCGCTTGATATTTCAGAGGACAGTCCGTATGCAAATGATCGCCTGAATCGAGAGCCTTCATGTTATTTACTAACTCGCTTGGTGACGACTATTGATGGGCCGTGTACAATTGCAATAGATGCCCCATGGGGATACGGGAAATCTACTTTTCTAGAACTGTGGGCTAAAGACCTTCAGAAAAATGAATTCTCTGTTATTCAAGTAAATGCTTGGGAAACGGATTACTTCAGCAATCCACTGCTGGTCATTGTTGGAGAAATGATGAAACAATTTGAGGATAACGATACGTCGGGGGTTTTCAAAAACATCGAACTCTCACAGCTTAAAGAGTGCTTTCCCAAGATATTCTCTATTGCCCCTAAGATTATAGCTTCTCGTATAGGTATTAACAGCGATGATTATGCCGAAATTGTTTCTCATATCCAATCTAATCTGAGTATACAAGTGGATCAGTATCAAGAACAGTTGAAATCTGTTGAAGAATTTCGATCGAAACTTAAAGATGTTGCTGAGAAGATTCATATTAATACTAAGAAACCACTTGTTGTGCTCATTGACGAATTGGATCGATGCCGCCCTAACTATGCAGTTGAGTTTCTTGAAGTGGTAAAACATCTGATCGGAGTTAACCACATCGTCTATGCATTTGCCATGAACCAGTCCGAACTGGCTCATACAGTTACGGGTTGCTATGGCCCACAGTTTGATGGAAATGGATACTTACGTCGATTTTTTGATATTAATTTTACATTGCCTTTCTCGTCAAGGGAATCATTAATTGGATTTTTTATTGAGAAGCATTTTAAGTCACTGATACCCAACAGAGATATGAGAGACACCTTAATAAGTCTGCTTACCGCCTTTCTGAATATTGAAACTATTAGCCTGCGACAGATTCAACAAGCATTGAATCGCTTTCGATTAGCCCTGATTTTTGCGCAACAGGATTTTTCAGAAACTCCACGGAATAAGTTAATTGTGGACCAGTTCTGTGTCGCCCTCATATTGTATTTGTATGATCCAAATTTGTTAAGGAAATTCATTCAGGGCGAGTTATCTGATAAGGATGTAGTGGAAAATTCTGTATATTCCATAATCAGGGGCAATATGGATCTCTTTGATGAGCGACTAAGGTTTGAAACAATTGTCATTAGGGCAGCTCAGGAAATAGCAGGAAAAAATCAATCAACAGGGAAGTATGATACTACAACCCCGCTTCTTGATTCATACAACAAATTGGCTCAGTCTACTTCCGACTCCTATGATCCAAGTTCTGAGGAATACTTTGCAAAAAAACTCATGGATGAATTTCAAGATCAAACTGGGATCTCAAACTATAACCGGCACAATGGTCATATCTATCGTAAATTCAAATTTACTGTGAAGCAACTTGAAATGCTAGAACCATTGATAAATTGAATGGCTTGGCTAGCATTTAAATTCGTATGGGTAAAGGGTTTTCCTGATAATTAACGTAACTGTCAGATTTGTATAGGGGTTGTTTCAAAATTAGGTTAAACTTTTGAGTTTTCACTGTGACTGGCAGGGC
>JAPOTS010000017.1 GCA_026709065.1 Bacteroidota bacterium | reverse complement strand
AATCGACTTAAGATTATAGTTGAGAGGCTTATTATAGTAGTGGTACTATATTTTAATCACATAATATAATGACAAATAAAACATATGCCTCAACCATTATTGATCTTAAACACACTGGAAGGTCCTTTACAAGCGGTGTTGGAAATTCAGGCTACGGTTCTCATCTTTAACCTTGATGATTTAAGCATCATCAGATCATCATTCACCGACAAGATTCCCTTCAGGGTCAAGCAGAGAAACTGGCCCATAGTTTAGCTCACGAATACCTGATTCAATCACATTCAAATCCCCGACAATCAGCCAGATCATATCATTGGGTTTTAGTAGCTCATGAGCAGCGGATGTAATGGTTTCAACATTCATAGAGCGCACTTGATCAGGATAGGTGTCATAATAGTTTTCTGGCAAGTCATACAGGATGAGATTTTGGATACTTGAAGAGATGGCATCATTGGTTTCCCATAGTCCAGGGAGTGCGAGAGTTTGACTTTCTTGGGCTTTGAGAACTTCATCTTCCGTTGCAGGTGAGTTGCCGAGAATGCCTTCTAACTCAGCTTTAATCTCAATCATGGACTCTTTGGTCTTATCTGATTGAATCGGGGCAAACACCAAGAATGGTCGTTGTCCACGCGCTGTAATTAGCAATGAATTTGCCCCGTAGCACCAGCCTTTATCCTCGCGCAGATTCATATTTATCCGAGAGGTAAATGCGCCTCCCAAGATGGTATTCATGGTCTCAATGCCAATGTTATTGGGTGTATTACGTGGTGGAGCAAGATGTCCAGCCAGAATGATTGATTGTTGTGCTTCGGGCCGATGCATCAGATAGATGCGCGAGCCTTGCTCGGTCGGAATTGTGGAGATATTTTTTTCTGGAATTGGATCCGCTTTCCATGCGCCTAAGCGGGCCTCTAATAGCGGGACGATCTCGTTTAGGTTAGTATCTCCGACAATGACCATTGTGGCATGATTGGGCTTAAACCAGGTCTGGTAATAGGACTGAAGATCATCATGTGTCATATTTGTGACAGATTCAATTGTGCCGCTTCCAGTCAATGGATTACTGTAAGCATGGTCTGATCCGTAATAGAGTTTTGGCATGACACGCAAAGCCATTTGAATGGGAGTCACTTGTTCTCTCTGAATCCCCGCCAAGCGTTCAGCTCTAACTCTTTCTAATTCGGACTCAGCAAATGATGGATTCAGAATGATATCTGCATATAGGTCTAAGCTATGTTCTAGATTTTCTACTAGCGATGTTAAATTGACGGAGGATCCGTCAAGTCCAACACCTGCACGAAGGCTTGATCCAAGATTACCAATCCGCTCATTAATTTCCAATGCTGAGAGACTGGTTGTCCCCTCGTCAAGCATTCCCATCACCATACTGGCTGTTCCAGGTGCGATTCCTTGGTCAGAGGCATAGCCTGCATCAAGAATGAGTGCGAAGCTAACTGATGGGATGGAGTGCCGCTGTGCGAGCACAATCTTAAGTCCATTACTTAATATGGTTTTATGTAGTTCAGGGAAGGTGACTTTTGGTTCGGGTCCAGTTTTTGGCAAGATTGATCTGTCAACGCCTTCGTCAGTTGATGAATGTTCTGTGAAGGGATGCACCTCTAAAATGTACACACCATCAGAGAGCCATTTTTCTGCGGTTTGTTTAACCGTTTCTGGGGTAGCAGCATCTTTGTCATTGAAAGATTGCAGATATGCATCTGGGCTACCTCCATAGATTTCAGAGGAGGCCAAGATATCTGATTTCCCACCGAAGCCTCCAATCCGTTCCATTCCGTAGATGAAGCCTGCTTTAATTTGGGTCAAAATTCTACGGAGCTCATCAGGGGTCGGACCCTTGGAGATCAGTTCAGATAATTCTTCATCTATTGCAGATTCAACAGCATTTAATGGCACACCTGGGTGAGCAGTTGCTTGGATAATCAATTGACTTCCGATACTTCCAGAATGAAGATAAGCGCTCGCACTGGTAGCAATTTGATCAGAATAGACTAAGCGCTTATAGAGTCTGGAGTTCTTTCCAGTTGACAATACGCTTGTCAGAAGGCCTAATTGATGAAGTTCTTTGGAATACCGTTCTGGAACATTCCACACTTTATAGATGCGTGCCTGTGGAACACGGTCTTGGGTAATTTGACGTTGAGTTCCTGTACGTTTTGCAATCCATGTATCAAATCGGGTTACTGGTGGACCAGGTGGTATATCACCAAAGTATTTTTCTGTCAATCTACGGGCCTCACTTACAGTGATATCGCCAGCTATGGAGAGGACTGCATTATTTGGGCCGTAATAGGAACTAAACCATTCCTCAACATCTTTTAACTCGGCCTCACTGATGTCTTCCATTGAGCCTATCACAGTATGAGCGTAGGGGTGTCCCTTAGGATAGGTCGCTTCTGTAATGTAGTTGAAGACTTTTCCATAGGGTGCATTTTCACCTTGTCGTTTTTCGTTTTGGACAACCGCACGCTGTTCGTCTAATTTCTCTTGGTCAATCGCTCCAAGGAGATGTCCCATTCGATCGGATTCCATCCATAATGCTATATCTATGGCATTTTTGGGTACTGTTTGAAAATAATTGGTACGATCTCTACTGGTAGTTCCATTCAAGTCAGTTGCACCGATACGTTCAAGGATCTGAAAATAGTCGTCATTGAAATTTTCTGAACCATTGAACATCAGATGCTCAAAGAGATGGGCAAATCCGCTCTTTCCCTCTGGTTCATTTTGGGATCCCACATGATACCAGAGGTTAACGGCAACCAGAGGAGCTTTATGATCTTCGTGGACGATAACGGTTAATCCGTTATCAAGATGAAATTTTTCGTATTGAATTTTTGGAATTTGCATGAGTTAGTCTTCTGAGCTTGAATAATGATATGAACCTATCATTAGGTATAGATGATAGGAATGTATAGAAGTGGAGCGATGACTGAAAATCGACACGGTGGGAACTTTTGACTACGATATGAGGTGGAATGTGAATGTTAGGCAGGTAGCAATGAGGTAATCATGTTAGAATTTTCAGTGTGAACTCATGTTAATCTAAATGTGTATCCAATGTTTCCGATCTGTCAAGTAAAATTCACATTTGTTCAATCACATTCAGTAAATCATTTACCCAATGGGGCGTACCAAGAAGCGAACGGTAGAAACTTACACTCATGAAGGAAAAGAGCGCGTAAATAATCCCCCTGTGGGTTTAGTCACTCCCGAAACGGACGGGCAGGATGACAAGAAGATATATCATCATGATCCGCATATAGACCCGCAATTAGAGTGGGCTGGTAAGAAAGAGCGCACATCATTTGACTTACCCACTGTATCGCTTCATGTCCATGAGCGAATGGATCCACATACCGTCATTGATGCTGTTCGCAAACGTGCTGATGATACCTCTGAGCAGTTATCTTTATTTTCTACACCTGAAGAAAATCCACCACTTCGTCAGGCGATAGAGTTCTATAAACATCGTCAGAATTGGGTGAATCGATTGATTGCTGGGGATAGTTTATTAGTTATGAATAGTTTGTTGGAAAAGGAAGGACTTGGTGGGAAAGTACAAACCATCTATATTGATCCTCCGTATGGAGTAGGGTATCGTTCAAATTTCCAGCCATTTGTAAGCGAACAAAGTCCAACGGGTGGAGACGCGGATCAAAATCTTACGGCTGAGCCAGAACAGATCCAGGCATTCCGAGACACATGGGAGTTGGGGATCCATTCGTATTTGACCTACCTCCGAGATCGGTTGTTGTTAGCTCATGATTTGTTGCATGAAAGTGGAAGTTGTTTTATGCAGATTGGGGATGAAAATGTTCACCGCGTTGGAATAATCATGGATGAGATTTTTGGCGCTGAGAATCGAGTAGCTACCATTACATATACTACCACGAGCGGTAGTTCTGCAAATACTCTTCCTGAGGTCGCAGATTATCTTATTTGGTATGCTAAAGATATTCAAAAGGTTAAATATAGACAGTTATATGAGTCAATGGATCGCAAGGGTACAATTCAGTTACTCGGATGGACTGTAATGGTTGAGCTTCCAAACGGGACTCGCAGAAAACTCACGCAAGAAGAACGTTTTGCTCCAGATCAACATTTGCCTCAAGGATCTAGAATATATGAATTACAAAAACTTAATTCTCAAGGTGCTTCCTCGACTGGTAGATCGGAGCCATATGAGTGGAATGGACGAAAATTTCTTTGCCCTAAAAACACACATTGGGCTATTTCTAAGGACGGTTTGGATAGACTTGCAGCTCTTGGTCGGCTTGATGCAGTCAAAGGTGACAATGCTTGGTTACGATGGAAACGTTACGAAAATGAAGTACCTGGCAGGAGGATAAATAATGTCTGGGCTCACCAAAGATCAGCTATAGGAAAACGCTATGTTGTTCAAACTGCACCCCAACCAATTCAACGTTGTATCTTAATGACGAGTGACCCAGGTGATATCGTGATTGATCTTACATGCGGCAGTGGAACCACTGCATTTGTTGCAGAACAATGGGGCAGACGGTGGATTACGTGTGACACTTCACGCGTGGCTATTGCGGTGGCTCGGCAACGCCTCCTAACTGCATTTTACGATTACTACGAATTAGCACATCCTAATGAGGGTGTCGGGTCTGGATTTGAATATAAAAGCGTAAAAACCGTTTCCCCAAAAATATTAGGCTATGACGAGGAACCCAGAGAAACAGTCTTGTATGACCAACCGCTCATAGATAAAAGTAAAACCCGTGTTGCAGGGCCATTTACCGTTGAGGCGGTTCCAGCACCAACCGTAAAACCACTTCAAGAGGTCGACTCAAAATCCCCCCCCCCCCCTCGATTTTTCATCCACAGCGTTCTGGGCAAACAATACGTCAACAGGATTGGCGTGACGAATTACTCAAAACAGGTGTACGTGGGAAGTCAGGGCAACGTATTTCTTTCGCAAGGTTAGAACCCCTGCCTGCAACGCGTTACCTGCACGCCGAAGGAGAAACCCTACCCGACAGTTCAGAAAGTAAAGAGGCTTCATCTACGCCCAGCCGCGTCGTCGTTTCGTTCGGGCCCGATCATGCTCCCCTAGAGCAACGGCAGGTCGCTATGGCAATTGAGGATGCCAATAGCATTGTCCCTAAGCCATCCATCATAATTTTTGCGGCTTTTCAATTTGATCCAGAAGCCTCAAAAGACATTGATGAAACAAACTGGCCAGGCATGACGCTGCTTAAAGCACAGATGAACTCCGATCTTTTAACCGATGATCTGAGAAAGAAACGCGCCAGTAACGAAAGTTTCTGGTTGATCGGCCAACCAGACGTACGGGTTGAAAAGGATCCTAACTCAAATAATAAGGAGTATCGGATTTCCGTTCATGGATTTGATTACTTCAATATGGAGACTGAAGAAATTGACTCTGGAAATTCCGAGAAGATTGCAATGTGGATGCTTGATACCGATTACGATGGCCGTAGCCTATTTCCCAGACAGGTATTCTTTCTTACAGATAGGGGAGAGAAAGATCTGAAGCGGTTAGAAAAAAACCTCAAAGCAGACATTGATCCAAGTCTCATCAATGCTTATGTCGGTACAAAATCACTACCATTTAAGGCAGGTGAGCATCGAAGAGCAGCGGTCAAAATCATTGATGATCGCGGCATTGAAAGTCTAAAGATCTTAGAATTAGAGTGATCCATCATCTCAATCATTTTGTTTTCAGTTGATGTTTGGTAGCCAGAGTAATCTAATCAAACATTCAATAATTGCTCGTATCCAACATCTCACAGGAGATTCCATTCTCCCCAACTGAACGATTAATTTGAATTGAACCATGCCTAGCAAAACCATTGACCAATTAATTATCAACTCCCCTTATGATGAGCCTAAAAGGCACTGGCATTACGAAAGGCATATTAGAAAGTTTGACATAATTAATAAGCGTCGGCCCGCCGGATATTTAGTAGCTTCCAAGGATTCAAAATCTTTTGATGATCCAGGAATTTTTCAAGAAATTCCACTTGTGAATCTAATTCGGCTACGTGTCAAGAACTGGCGTAATGATGGATACCCTGGAGTCACAAGTGTTACTAGACGATTGCTAAATTATTGGCATGATCCCGAAGAATTTGAAACAAGGAGATTCTTCTTTTGTCAACTGGAAGCGGCTGAAACACTGATCTGGCTGACAGAAGCTCCTGCAAATCAAAAAGTTGGTTTGGATATTACGTCTGACGGTGGAGAGTTTCAAAGGCTGTGTGCAAAGATGGCTACCGGGTCTGGCAAAACTGTGGTCATGGCCATGGTGATTGCATGGCATATCCTCAACAAAGTCGCAAATAAGCAGGATATAAGATTTTCTAAGAATGTCCTTGTTGTAGCTCCTGGGCTTACAGTTAAGAATCGTTTGGCAGTTGTTGATCCCAACGACCCAGATAATTATTATGAAAGTTTTAGGATAGTCCCTTCGGCATTACTTGAGAAATTACGTCAGGGACGCGTTGTAATCCGTAATTGGCACGCTTTAAATTGGAAAACGGCAGAACAGATTGCTAAAAAACGTGGAGTTGATAAACGGGGAGTACAGAGTGATGAGGCCTATGCAAGGGAAGTTCTTGGGAAGATCTCTAATACACAAAACCTCTTGATTATCAATGATGAAGCACATCATGCATGGCGTGTAACCCCTAATTCCAAGAGGGGTGTTCAAAAAAATGAGCTTGAAAAAGCCACAAAATGGATCGGTGGATTAGACAGAATCCACAAAGCCCGTGGTATACTGAAATGTTATGATTTTTCAGCAACACCTTTTACACCATCTGGAAATCAAACCCGTGAGGAAGCACTGTTTGGTTGGATTGTAACTGACTTTGGGCTTAATGATGCGATTGAATCAGGGCTGGTGAAGACACCTCGTGTCGTGATAAATGATGATGCTCTACCAGATGCTCAAACCTACAAATCAAGGCTCTATCACATCTATAATGATCCAGAAGTTCAGAGCGACTTAAACAGGAAAGCACTACCTGAGGAGCAGTTACCTGATTTAGTCCGTCATGGTTATAATTTACTTGGTTATGATTGGAGAGAAACTTTAAAAAATTGGGAAAATCAATCTGGTAATCACACTCGGCCAGTGATGATTACAGTGGCTAATCGCACCGAAACAGCCGCACGCATCAAATACATGTTTGATCATAAAAAAATAGACATTAAAGAACTATGTGATCCTGAACGTATTCTTCATATTGACTCAAAAGTCCTGAGTCAAGCCGACAGTTCGGAAGTGCCCATTGCAGATATAGATGATGATAGTAAACCCAAAGAAGAGCGGACTAAAAAGCAACAGGCTGAGTTTTTACGGCAGCAAGTAGATACGGTAGGGCAGGTGGGCAAGCCAGGGGAGATGATTCAGAATGTAATCTCTGTTGGAATGTTATCCGAGGGATGGGATGCGAAGACAGTCACGCATATCATGGGACTGAGAGCGTTCACGAGCCAACTTCTTTGTGAGCAGGTGGTCGGGCGTGGATTACGTCGTACGACTTATGATGTGAATCCAGAAACAGGATTTTTTGATCCAGAATATGTCAATATTTTTGGAGTTCCATTCACCTTTCTACCTCATGAAGGTGGATTGGACATTCCACCGCCACCCCCTAAACCAAAGACAACGGTTGAACCGATTACTGAAAGACAACAGACATTTGAGATTAAATGGCCAAATGTGATTCGTATTGAACACGCACTCCGTACGAAATTAGTTGTGGATTGGAAAAAACTAAGTCCACTCACCTTGGACACAACAAATATTCCTAAACTGGCCGAACTAGCGCCGACCGTTGAAGGCAAGCCCGATCTTACCAAAATTAAAGAAATTGACTTGGAGAAATTAATGGGAGACAGACGGTTGCAGACAATTATATTTCAGACAGCCAAAGAAGTGTGTGATCAGCTCAATCCCAATTGGAAAGGAGGGAGAGTTGATCTGTTATCTCAGTTAGTACATCTAGTTGAGCAGTTTATTGCCCGACCTAATGGAATTCATATCTTACCTCAATTGCTCATTCAAGCCAACGATCGGAAGCGTAAAATTATCATCAGCCTTGAAATGACCAAGGTTGTCAGGTATATAATAGGTGCGATTCGTTCTGAGAATTCTGAAAATCGAGAAATATTGCTTGATTCAGATCAACCCATTCGTTCTACTGGAGATATGATTTCATGGGATACCTCCAAGCCCTGTGGGCTCACTAAACGGAGTCATATCAATTATTGTGTTTACGATAGCACGTGGGAAGCCTTAGCAGCCAAAGAACTTGATAAAAATTCGGAGATACTGGCATGGGTTAAAAATGATCATCTCGGTTTTGAAATCAAATACCATTACCGAGGAATCATCCGTAATTATCGCCCTGATTTTATCATTAAACTTCAATCAGGGACCATGCTGGTTCTTGAAATCAAAGGGAAAGAAAATGACGAGACAAAGGCCAAGCACAGATTTCTTCAAGAGTGGGTTCGAGCTGTCAATGAGGATAGACGATTTGGAGACTGGTCCTGCGATATTGCACTTGCACCTAGCGAAATCAGAGACATTTTGTCAGACACTCAATCTCGTTAGGAGTTAAGGATCAAACAGATCCACAATGGGACTTAGAAAAGATAGTTCTGCCATGTAGTGACGATCATGCTTTAACAATGAGATTTGATTCATTTTCTATCACCACAACAAGGTGTTACGTATTAGAACATTTCATTTCAGTGTTATTTATGGTGTATTATTGGATGATTCTTGATGATCAGAGAGGCGGGGGAATCCATGCTATGAAATAACACAAAAGCATAGAAAGTTAACGTCTAATGACTTGAGGTTGAATTAATCAATAGGCTGATGTTGCAAGGCTACCTGTAGTGCTGCTAATCTACTTGCTCCCAGTAATAGTTTCCTATCAGGAACACACCGTGGTTATATCTGTACAAAATCCTTACTAATTCCATATTCCATCATGGAACCCACATCAAAATCTACATCTAACCTGCGCACCCGTGCTTTTGTCTTGTTGAGGAAGTTGGATCAAAACGGATCCTTGACTGAAGCAGAAACTTACGAACTCGTGGAAATTCAGACGGATCTATCAACCACTTCAGTTAAGTCTGAAACAGATTCGTTCAAGAGTATTGTTGATGCCAGATTTGATTCAGTAGATCATCGTTTTGATTCAGTGGATCATCGTTTTGATTCAGTGGATCATCGTTTTGATTCAGTAGATCAGCGTTTAGATTCAATAGATAAACGTTTAGATTTAGTAGACAAACGGTTTGATTTAGTAGACAAACGGTTTGATTCAGTGATTAAATGGCTCAAGATTGGTATAACTACTGGTATCGGTATAATCTTGACCATGGGTGGGTGGCTGATAACATTATTGCTCACCGGTGGTTCTTAACTCTCGGTCTGCTAATCTTGGATAGCCCCTTACTGTAAGACCTGAAAGGTCATCGTCCTGATTTCATTCTAAGGATTGGTTCTACCATGTTTTGTGTGGAAACGAATGATTCTGGTTCCACCAAATTCATTTTTTCATACAAGATACATTTATAGAATCCTTGTTGCTCCACTCACTAAATTAGGATCTCGCTGGCTATTACAATGTGGAAATAGATAAGAGGCTACATCCAGTAGATGTTTATGTATTGAATCTACAATGCATTATTTATCCACTGTCCAATGGGCAGAGAAAATGACGGAAAAATCAAAGAGATCAAAACTATTGGGAGAGGATACAGAAGATTGAAAACTTCCGCGTTGCTATTCTCTTCTTCTGCGGAGGTTTGGACCTGCACCCACAAATATCGTGATAGAACCTTAACTTTTAATTTAAATCAGGTCACTATTTTTTCATAAAAGTGTCCCACTAAATTAGTATCCACTGTCCCTATTCATCTTAGAGTTAGCTTAACTTATATCAACTGAAACTTGATATCGTGCCTGATTAAAAGGCTTTACTACACTAATCAAAACTGTTTCACTGCCCATGTGGATTTAAGTGACGATCGTCGCTGGTGTATCAGCAAAAACCACTTCTTATTTGGACTTTATGGAGTATGTCTGTTTGTGTTGAATCTAATTCTTTGACAGATCAACCAATCTGCAATGTGCGGGAACACTCATTAGAATGTACAGTTTATTTGTATTTAGACTAAATCTAAATACTTACTTTCACAAAACAATATTCTGTCATGAAGTTTTTTTCATCCATTTTATTTATTTCATTGCTCTGCTATTTAGTTGCAGTTGATAGCAGTGCTCAGGTGCACTCATCGCTGATGGCTTCTGAATCAAAGATTCAACTGGATCGCGAGGCGATAAAAAGTATGCAGGGATGTTATGAAGTAACATTTAGCTTTGCTGAGACATTCAGTTATTCTGATGACTCTCTTTACACACCATCAGAGGTGAAACAGACTGGTGCTTTGGAGTGGGTTGAACTGTTGATTGATCAACCAGATGAAATCTCCATGCAACATCTACTCATTGTCAATGGACAACAAACCATTAAGCACTGGAGGCAAGACTGGTTATATGAGAACACGGATGCGTATCAGTTTGATCATGATCAACACTGGACCTATGTTTCTCTTCCGCCAGAGAGCGTGAAGGGGGAATGGACACAAAGAGTTACCCAGGTAGATGATAGCCCCCGATATGAGGGATCAGCCACTTGGGTCCATGTTGATGGCAGAAGTTCTTGGGAAAACACAACCGATGCTCCTCTTCCTCGACGAGAACATACGATTCGGGACGATTATAATGTTACCGTGCGAACGAATCACATTATCGCCACGCCAGATTACTGGATCCATGATCAAGATAATGATAAAGTGATTCGAGCAGAAGGGAGTTCAGATGTGCTTTTGGCCCAAGAAAAAGGCCATAATGTCTACACAAAAATTGACGATCAAAAGTGTCAGGTCGCTCAAAATTGGTGGACAGAACATCATGAACAATGGGATGCCGTTCGATCAGAGTGGAATGACAAACTTGCTCTGAGAGAAAATATCAATCTTAGAGAGGAAGAATAAGAGTTGATCATAGGGGGATCTCTTGGAGTATGCACCAGCATAGATTTTGATTCAACTGGTGGTATTTCAGGTTTTTTAGAAACAACCCCCCGTCAATTGACGAAATTGGAAATTATATGTCTGGACTAATGATAGTATCAAAATTGAAGTGGTTGAGGTCACATCTGAATCAATCAAAGGACGATCGGCCCCATTCAATCTTTGTTTTGAATCAAGTGAGTTGCTCCAGTCAAACCATTTTGGTGGTGATCTCCTTGCTTCATCAAGGCAGGTGTCATCTTGAATGATTCTCAAAAAATCTTTGAAGTTACTGAGATCTGATCAGTGAATGGCACCTGTTAGAGAGTGCCACACTCGGATACAATAACTGGAAAGACTATCTCGTTTTTTCGGGTTTAATTGAATATCAACCAATATGCCTAAAGCCTTCTTCTTTCACACGCTCCCTATTTAATCTACTTTCCACAATTGCAGAATCTCAAGGTTTTGATATAAGTCGGGGTTAAGTCAACAAATAACCATGCATTCTGTTACAGTCATCTTAATCAATTGATATTATGAATTTCAAATTTTTTAGTGCTATCCTCTTAGTCTCGGGATTATTTGTCGGTTGTGGAGGATCCAATGACCCACAGCAAGGTTCTGAGTTATATAACTCAACGGTAAGTGCATTTTATGATGGTGTAACAGCGATGGAGGTGGGAGAAGATCTACGAGCGCAGGCAAAATTAAATCTCGTTACTGAGCTCGCGCCCAATGAGCCAGCCTCATGGGCCAATCTTGCGCTGATGTCCATGCGACGCAATGAACTACCTAAAGCTCAAGAGCAACTCACAGTTGCGTTGGATCTTGACTCAACTCAAAGCGATATTCTTGTCCTTGCTGCTGCGCATGCTCGTATGATAGGTGATGAAGCTTCCCAAATCAGGTTTCTTCGCAAGGCAGTATCTACCGACTCTCTCAACTCCCGTGCAATTTTTGAACTCCTTGAATATTTACCCTATGATTCACAAGAAAGCGAATCATTGATGGCCAATCTGATGATCATTGCTCCCGGAAATACGGCAGTGATCTTGAAAAAACTTGAACAATCGGCTATTACAGGATCAGTTGATCAACAAATCATTGATGAATTGGATCGCTATATGTGGGGTGCAGATGTCAATGATCAAATTGCCAAACTCCGAAATGTATCCCAAAGTGATCAAGCTACGATTCAATTGACAGTATTACGAAATATTTTACTCAGTGAATCTAGGTATCGCCAAGATTTAGCTGATGTTAGAGTTTCAGTTGAAAGAATTGGGGATCCAATCATAGAATTGTTGAGATTAGAAACCCCATCTTCGTATCCATCTCCTAAGGATGATTCCTTACAGTTTATCAAAGAGACCCAGTCAGCAACTCTATCTAGCTCATCTCAGGAATGGATTTCAGCCGTTGCACTTGGCAATAATGCACTGCCTGCGATTTTTTTTGCTGGAAGCGATTCAATCAAAACGTTTCGCGGTGAAGCATGGCCGTCTCCCAACATGAGGGGGCATAATGCCGCGACAGCGATAGATTACAATTCTGATTTTCGTATGGATCTCATGTTAGTAGGGACTGAGGGGTTGCGTATGCTCCGTCAGGATTCATTAGAACAGTTTTCAGATGTTACCGATGAACTAGGCTTAAGCTCTACGTTATCCAACGCATCCTATTCGGGGGTTTGGACCGCAGATATTGACCTAGAAGGAGATTTAGATCTCGTATTGAATCATGCAGAGCAGGGGCTAATGTTGCTCCGAAATAATGGAGACGGGACCTTTGGATCTGCGAATTGGTTTTCAATTCAGTCAAGTATTCTTGAATTTTCTTGGGCAGACCTTGATCAAGATGGAGATCCTGATGCGGCTCTGTTAGACAATGATGGTCATTTGATCATTATGGATAATCAACGTCAAGGTCAATTTACACCTATTTCATCCTATGCAGACGGTCTTAAATTGCAGGATGTCACGATCTCGGACACTAATAGTGATGGCAAAATAGAACTCTTATTATTGACTGATACTGGTGAGATTCATAGAATGACTTTAGGGAATAATCCGCTGACAGAGCTTTTAGCCCAAGTTACCATTAGTTCATCTCACTCGCAATTACTCGTTGGTGACCTTGATAATAATGGAGGCAAAGATTTAGTAGTCACTTCCGAAGACAGAACACTAATTCTCCTTCAGGATGAGGATTATCAGTTCTATAGGCTTGAAGAAATCATTGAGATGGAAACGTTTGCATTGAGTGCTACGAGGTTTGCTGGGCGTTTGGATTTAATTGGAATCGATTCAAATCAGCAACCTGCTCGATATGGAATTTTACCCAGTCAAGACTATCACTGGAAACAGATCCAGCCAAGAGCAGCGCAGGCAGTTGGCGATCAGCGCATCAACTCTTTTGGAATTGGGGGTGAGGTTGAAATTCGAGCGGGCCTTTTATATCAAAAACAACCAATCACCCAACCGATTATCCATTTTGGGCTTGGGAGTAACACCCTTGCCAATGTTGCTCGGATTACATGGCCTAATGGATCAGTGCAGGCAGAGTTTGATCTTCTTTCAGACGAAATTGTCAGTGCTACTCAACGACTGAAAGGGTCTTGTCCATGGTTATTCACATGGAACGGAGAGGAAATGACGTTTGTGACAGACTTTATTTGGCGTTCACCATTAGGATTAAGAATTAATGCTCAGGAGACGGCTGGTATCATGACAACTGAAGATTGGGTCAAGATATCGGGAGATCAGTTACAACCTCAGAATGGGTACTATGATGTGCGCATCACCGCCGAATTATGGGAAACTCACTTCTTTGATCATGTATCTCTCAAAGTTGTAGACCATCCTATTGGAACGGAAATCTTTGTTGATGAAAGATTTGCTTTCCCGCCTCCAGAACTGAAAATTCATGTGACATCTGAGCTTCAACCGATCGTCGGTGCTTGGGATGATGGAGGTCATGATTTGTTAGAGACTGTGACTAGGCAAGATAATGTATATGCAGATTTCTTTGGTCGTGGCGATTATCAGGGCATTACACGCTCCCATTATCTTGAGATTGAAATCGATAACGAGACACCTCAGGATGCTTGGCTCGTTGCAAAAGGATGGATTCGCCCCACTGATAGCTCTATCAATGTGGCGATAAGCCAAGGAGATCATTCTCCTCCGATTGGACTACGACTTGAAGCCCAGAAATCAGATGGCACCTGGGAAACGATACATGAAAATCTTGGGTTTCCCAGTGGCAAAACGAAAACGATCCTCATTGATTTATCTTCAGTGGAGCGGCGCTCTGATTCCCAGAGATTCCGATTACATACGAATTTAGAGATATACTGGGATGCTTTATTTACGGCCGCGAAATTAGATGATTCACTTGCCAAAGTTACACATTTAATGCCCACGACGGCTGATCTTAGATATCGAGGATTTTCCATAGTGAATGAGAAAGATCGGTCATCACCTGAGCTACCAGTTTATTCTGATCTCAGTGGAACAGCGCAGATCTGGCGGGACTTACAAGGGTATCATACCCGCTTTGGAGATGTGATCCCGCTTTTAGAGACGATAGATGATCGTTATGTCATTATGAATGCAGGGGATGAAATGCTATTTCAGTTTCCAGAGACAGATCCAGTTGTTTCTGGTAACCAAAGAGACTTTGTTCTGATTGGTGATGGATGGGTAAAGGATGGTGATTACAATACCACATTTTCAAAGACATTGAGGCCTCTGCCATCTCATGGAGATCCGACTTATGATGAAGTGCCAGGAAGGTTACAAGATGATCCTGTCTACCAGCGTCATGCGTCGGACTGGATCCATTATCATACCCGCTATGTTTCTCCTGACCATCATGTTAGAGGGATAGGTTTATCTGAAGATAGGCCTTAGAAATGCGGAGGTATATATCAGCAAATTCACTCATGCATGACTGAGCTATGATTAAAGTTGTTGATCTCAGATAAATCTTTTGAGATTCATGGGGACTCAGGGTAGTTCTTAATATCAGAATTGTAGTTGAGTCCCTCGATGTTAGATTGACAACTTGATTGTTTTTCCGTATTATTGAGATTCATTCATTAACTACAGATGTCACTTATAGATTTACGTTCACAATCCACACTCCTTAACGGAGATGCCCTTGCTTCTCACTTGAATTCGTTTGAGCTGACACCAAAATTTTCAGCTGGAATATGGTTCTTTTCACCAGCTAATTCAAGGTTTCATGCAAACTATAAGCCTTATGAATCCATAGAATCTCGTTTAGAAATTGCTGCATCTCTGAAAGATTATGGCTTAGAGGCTCTTGAAGCTCATTATCCTAATGAGATTAACGAAGACAATCTTGATATCTGGCAAAAATTTATACAGGATACTGGGATAAAAATATTAACGGTTATTCCGCTATTATTTTACGATGAAGCATTTGAGTTCGGTTCTCTCTCTAACCCAGATAATAAGATTCGCCAATCAGCAATTGACCGTACAACTCGCTCATTGCAATTAGGACAGGAGTTAGGGTGCGAGTTCTCTGTGGTATGGCCTGGAATCGATGGGTATGAGAACCCTTTTGGAATCAATATGGCCATGATGCGCAAAAGATTTGCAGAAGGTCTTGCCGAGGCTTTGGATAATGCCCCTGGGACAAGGATTGCATTTGAGCCCAAACCGTATGAACCAAGAGGACGAATCCTTTACAGCTTAACTCCAGAAGGAGTACTGCTCGGCCAACAGGTGGAGGCTATGTTGCAACACGAAACCAACACCCAGTTACTCAATGATGATCATAAACTGGTATGTATGAATCCAGAAATTGGCCATCTTTTAATGGGGTTTGAGGATATTGCTTATGCATTGAGTTGGCCTCTATCCGAAGGTCGATTAGCGCACACTCACTGGAATAGCCAGCCGCTTGGAAATTATGATCAAGATCTTAACGTTGGATTAATCTCACCAGAGCAAATGGAGGCCGGGCTTTATGTTCTCAAGATGCATGGCTATCAAGGTTGGTTTGGACTTGATATTAATCCTGAAAGAATGCCTGTAGATATTGCACTTAAGATTTCAATGGATGCCTTACGGGCAGCGTGTGATCGTATCAATGGACTTGATCATCAACTAATCGTGGAGGCTGTTGAAAATCCAGCCTCTCATAGAGGGTTCTTGGAAGCTTATATGATTCGCAGTCGAGCTTTGAACACAACCTATCTCCCTCCAATTGAAGATACCCTAAAATCGATTAGGGATATGTCAACATAACGTGTATCTATTGTAAAGCAATACAATCATTGAAACCTGAAATTATATTTCATATATAGTGCATCTACCTAAACAGGGTAATTCTCACGTTTGAACAATCAAGTGAAAATCTACTTATAACAGTCAAGTATATAGTTCAATAATTCACAGACTAAGACTATTGATCAACTGAATCAACTTATAGCTGAAGGAGAGGGGAGCGGTATTGAGTTCCAACGATCGTTTACATCCAATATCGGGCGCGAAATCTGTGCATTTGCTAACTCTTCTGGCGGGGAAATTCTATTAGGAGTTTGTGATTCTGGCAAAATTGTTGGGATCTCTGATACAAATAGTTTAAGATCAAAGATTCAGACGATTGCATACTCAGCAGATCCTCCCATTCACATAGAGATCAAGAGTCTTGATTCAGTCATTTGTATTGAGGTTCCTCCACAAGAAAGACAGCCTTACTCATTTCAAGGGAAATTCTATCTCCGTCAAGGAGCTAATTCTCAGCAACTGTCAAGGGAGGAAATCGGGAATTTCTTTTATGAAGTAGGATATCTACATTTTGATAATAGTATTTGTCAAAGTTTTTCTTTGGAGGATGATTTGGATAAAGATCATTGGTTATGGTTTCAAGAGCAGTCTAAGATCCCCAGTGAGATGTCTCCCAAAATTGCTCTAAGAAACTTGGATCTGATCACCAAAAATTTTAAGGTGACTAACGCATGCGCCTGGCTACTGGCCAAGAATATACGGGATTTCAATATCAGTGCAGACGTTTCGTGTGTTTTGTTTATGGGAACCACTAAAGCGCATATCCTCGGTCGACATGATTTTCATAGCGATATCGTTTCAATGATTAATGACACAGTAGAATGGATTCTGTCTAAAATCAATATTGAATATATCATAGAAAAACTACATCGTGAAGAGCGCCCCGAATTTCCTCCATCCGCGATACGGGAAGCTGTAATCAATGCTTTCGCTCACCGTGACTATCGTTCTGCTGGAAATATTCAAGTCCATTTATACTCCGACAGGTTAGAAATCATAAGCCCTGGAGGCTTACCGTCTGGTATGACTGAATCGGAGCTTGGGATAAGTAGCATCCCAAGGAATCCATTATTATTTAGGATTCTTCATCGTATGGGCATGGTTGAACGTGTAGGATATGGTATTCGCCTTATTCAAGATCAATGTCGCAAACATAAAGTAGCTGAACCCAAATATACCATTTCTAAAAATTTTGTGACAATTACATTTTTTCGAATTCCGTCACCAGAGATGGGTCATGTGTTTTTCCAATCCAATGAAGATTCCTCAAACGCTCAATCTGATTCAAAGTCAAGTCGGGAGGCAAAAAAATCCAAAATGATTCAAGATTTTCTTGAACCTAATTCAGATATAAATCACGCTCCAATTGTTGATAATCCAAAATTAATCCGTAACTATTTTGATCCCATTTCATCGTTTAGAAGCGACACATGATCGTAGTTTGAACATGATGGGCGAATTTAATCTCAATAATTAGTTGCTCTCCAACAATGAAAGAGTCAAAAAAAACTCCTAAGAAAAAGTCACAATCAGATGGCTATTATGGTCATTGGCAATATTTAATCTGTACCATAGCAAGTGCTTGAATAAAAAAATCTGATTTGGACAGTACACGGATTTTTTAAAAGATTCACAACACGGTCAATAGTTGTGGCTTTCAACTCCCAGATTACTTGATGTCAGGCTTGATCATCTTTTGTAGGTCTCGTATAAAGACCTACCTCCGATTAATCTACCAAAGCAAGGAGTGTCGTGGTGAGTGGCACATCATTTGAAAAATGAATCTCTACATATGACCAGATCCAATTAAAATCAAAGTTTGCAGGTTCTTATTAACGTATGATAGCGTCCATGATGGGAGTAACTTGACTGCACATTGCCAGTGCTGCTTTCGGCAAACCATGCCATGGCTGACCAGACCGAGTGCTATGAGGATCTTGGGTAACTAGACCATGATTTGTTGACGAATCAGAAAAGGACTGCTTGAATAGAATTGGATTTTGGCATAGAAATTATATGAAAACATATTCAATATTATCTCCCTTACAGGTTCCTTAAATGGCCATTTATTGTGAAAAATTCCAAGAATTCAAGAAAATTATACACTATCATGAAAAATCAAGAGTATAATTCGATGTTTCTCCAGCCCTTGCTTTCAGAATTCTAAGATATTCATGATGATTGATCAAAGCGATCTTGTTCTCAAAGAAAACATTACCCTACACCCTGATGATACCTGGATTCCAGCAGATCAGACTCTAACCATAGCTGGCCGTGAAATTCAAGGGATGGTATATATCGGCACCAGAGTTGACGGTGCATTCGGAAAGTATTATGACTCAGCCATTGATCCAAACCTGCCAGTCAAAGAATTCAACAAGGAAATTAATCCCAAAATTGAGCTGAGCGAAAAGCCATGGTCCTATGGTTCAATGGAACCCTCTGAACGTGCTATTTATCTTGAGTGGCTTGCTACTGAGCGATCTGCTGATGGATTTGGTCAAAGTTACATCTTGCTCTATATCTTAGGATTGGAACGACGATTTTTTATTGATTCTCCTGAAGAGCAGGAATGCCTCATCCTTCTTTCTGAGGCGAAACGTCTATTAGGTCAATACAGAGGTAAATATCCGATTAGAACCATTGAAAGATTCCTCACGAAATTTATCGATACTGCAAACGCAATTATCAAACCAGCTGAGGAGATTGAACCACACTATCCTGATATTAAAACTCACAAACACACATCCCTGGATATTGGGGTTGCCATGAAGAACAAGATTGAGACTGGACAACAATTGAATCATCATTGGTTCCTTGTTCTCTATTTGATTTGCTCAGGTAAAACACTAAAAGCACCTGTTCAAAGAGCACTTTTAGAATTTATAGTTACTTTCGGTCATTTGTTTGATCAGCATTTTCCAAATGGACTTCCAATTCCCAAAGTAACAGCAGAACTTCACCCCAAGTATGAAGCTAAGGAGCAGGGCTTCTCGGTGGATCTACTCCGCCATTTGGGTAAGATTCCTGACCTTACCACCATCTCGTCATTAGATGAAGACGCTATTGAGTTGGTTGACCAAGCTTCAAAAATGATCTATGATTATGGTCTATATATGGCCACAAGAGCATATAACTACAGTCCATTAATCGCATATAAACGACTTCCTGAAAGTATCAAACCGATGTGTTTGCCACCTGGGCTTAAAGAGCTCAAGACCATGGTAGAGAAAGCGATGCCTTCAAATGAAGATATTCCTATCCAAGATTTACTAAAGGTCCTCAATTTAGATCACTATATCCAAGTATATCTTACACAGGTCAGGAAGGTTTCTGAAGCGTTAAAGATTCTGTCTTGTGGGATGGCACCTGATCCAATCTATGAATGGGAAGGATCTAGCTTTGATGCTCCATACGCTATATTTAAACTTCCAGAGAATCGATCATGGTTAACAGAAGTGAGCGATGAATATCAAGAATCCATCATGTATATTTTGGCTGGATTCATCGTTGGCCATGCAAGAGATCCTATCCATCCAGATGCAGTTACGATTCTGGAAAAGTATATCCAATCTAAGCAATTGGTTGAAGAGGAAATGATTCGTCTTCATGCAAATCTTCGCATCATGCGCGATTATTGTCCGACCATTCAATGGTACAGAGATCTGGTCAAGAAGACTCCGAGAAGCATCTGTTACCCCTCATCGGTGGAGATCGCTTTCAAAGTCGCTACAATCGATGGTGATGTGACTGATGATCAAATAAAGGTGATCAAGAGCATCTATAAAGCTCTGAAAATTCCAGTAAAAAATGTGCACGCTGACATGGAATTATTCATGCACTAATCTGGCACTGTTAGTTGATTGAGCATGATCAACAGTATTAGAGAGATTGCTTAGTTCTGCCATTATATCAGAAATTGAGTAGAACTCATAGGACAACACTTTACCTCGTTTTACCATAGAAATGTGGACAAAAAAGCGGCGAAGATCCATCCTTCTTTACACAAAAGATCCATGGGGGATTAATCTATACTTCATAAACCTACTTGGTGCTCTTCACAACTTAAAAATGAATTGTCTATCACTATTTGTGTGTTAGGAGTATTCATTACACATACCCTAAAAGCATTCATTCTCTTCCTTACTCTTCCCTCAAAATTGCTTTAATTATTGATCTCCACAGTAGATGATTCTTACAGGCTCGTCATGATTCCTGAACGAGACTCGTTGACGAATTTCTTTCCTCTTATTCTTAGGAAAGTTGCCAAGAACTCCAATCGGTCTAAATTGACATTGTTGTAATTCACGGGGAACACGATATTCTACTCTTGTGCACCAGCCTGAAGCTGCTCAACTATTTTTCCTCTCCAAGTGGATTTAAATTCAAGTGGAGCAACACAAGGCATTTCACCAACATTGTCAATGTACACAAGAAAGTCGCATTTTTTATCGTTAGGCCCTAATGGAGATCCATGAAGATCTAAGTCAATGAATATGTACGGCTTAGAAATTCCATGCAACGATAAGAGCAATCAGGCCGTTAAAGTTTATCAACAATACATGTTTTCCGATATTCATTTCGAATTTTTTCAGTCAGGCTCATTCACTCAGTTTCACTTACTACTTCAGCCCATCGGTTGTGCTGATCAATAGCAACTCGGTCAAAACCAGAAGGATATAATCCCGAATTATCTATCTCCAGTTCTTCAACAACCACTCCATCAGATTTTCCATGATGTTTGAATAACCATGCTCCAACCTCATGAGGAAAGAGACAGTCGCTTGCATTTTCTGAATTGATCTTGTCAGATTCTCTTTTTTGTGATCGCTGTACTATGGTAGCTATCTCATCCAATACCCACTCGCTATGAGTCGTAACAACAACTTGAACTCCAGAACGTACGATCCGAGCCAAGAGTCGGATGACTTCAATTTGCATCTCGGGATGTAAATGTGATTCTGGTTCTTCAATAATAAGAATATCGCCCGGTGTCAGAATATGTCTGAGATATAGAACGATTGGTGCTAGCTCGGATACCATGGACGATGATCGCATGAGGGGTAATGTTAAGTTCCATCCATTCGGCTTATAATAAAAATGTGGATAGTTTACACTGGAAGCACAAAGGTTCACCCCTCCTTTTAGAACTGTCTCCTCAACTGATGATGCCAATGAGTCTAACTTCTGGTTGATCTCAGATTTTGGTTTGCTTGCCATTTGTATGAGTTGTTCCAAGAAATCTGAGAGAACGCCTGACAAGATGGGTACACCATGAGCAGGGCGTAGCCCAGCTGTGGTTGCATTCTGAATAATTGCACTAACGACTACCTGATGGCTATGCATGACACCAGTCCGATCAGCAGGTAAATAGTAAGCATTCCGACTAAGCAAGCTATTCATAGTATTCCTAGTTATTTCAGCGAGCATTCCCAATAGCGAACTGGCATTGTGCAGATCGGATTTGGATTCTGGATTTAGATCATTAAGTATAGTCTTACTCATCATAATCAATTCCCGTGATTCAATCCAGTCGGGAAAAGGCAAACTTAAGCCGTCTAATTTAGTGGTTACATTGAACTCGTTGTGATTGATGCCTAAGTGATATTGCAGATTACCCCTTTTATCCGGTTGAGGAATATCTACAATGGCTTCGGCTTCATTAGCATATGGTAGTCTGATCAATTCTCCGATGGAATTTATTCCATAGCACCTAATAATTTCCCTTTCAATAGGGTCTGCCAGGTACTCGGCATTTTCTATGATTGAACGAATCACTTTCTCAACTCGCTCTGGCAACGGAGGTGTTTGATCCTCTTCATTAAGAGCAGAAATCCATGAATCAAGGTATTTTATTATGTCTGGGTGAGATATAATTTCGTCTTTGACTTTTAAGGATTTGATTTTCCAAGGAAAAAAATAGGTGAAATTATTTATGCTGTTGGAAAAGTAACGGTGCAAAGAATAGACAAGGGTGGCTAAATATGACTTCCCAGTGTTACTCTGTCCTACAAAAACAGTAAGTGGCCGAATATCAATGTTGCCTCTGTAGATCGGCCCAAAATTTTTCACGCTTACATTTAAGCCGTGATTTGGCAAGTTTTGTGAGCTTGGTGCATCCGGTGTCACTGCCATTTACTTTTAGGGTAAATATGTTACAGGCAAGTTAGACATATAGGATTCATCCTAAAAAGATTTGTAATCATACCGTTTTAGAAGGCTTTGGTGCAAGTGAGATAACTAATAATTAAGCGTCAAGTAAAATCTCACCTTGAACTAGGCTTGTATGTCAAGAGGTTAATGTATTTCATATCACAAGTTTGTCTAAACCCCAAATCTCTCAAATTTTGAATGTTGTTTCAAATATCATGGCTTTTGATTGCTCGCTGAATCGGGCAAGTTCAAAACCCGAGTGAACATTAAACCTTCTTCAAGAATCTCTTAACGCTCAATGACTGAGAAGAGTTTTAAACGCAGGTCTGACATCTCAAGAATTTCCACAAAAGTCACTTCATTTATCATGCCGAAATGAATTAAAATCTCAAAAATGGGCTTTTATGACGGACACCAACTCACAGCATTTCTAGTGGGCACTGGTTGATTCATTGTATCATTCGCGGTGTGCCATGAGGAAACCCATATAATCAAATACTTAGTGCCTTAACGCTGTAATGGGAAAAAGGCCGCAAAATCTTCACGCCTAATTCAAACTAAATTCAAAGCGGAAAATCCTTATAGAATAGACGCTTAAGTCTTTTTAAATCTTTTTCGGACAGACACTATCTAAAACTTTGATGATGATCAAGAAAAGATCAAAGATTTTTTCTTGATCATATTACGAAGGTGTAACAACATGAAAATAAATTTCGTAAGGATATGGGTTCCCATGTGTTCTCATTATCATTTTCCAATCGTATGAAATTTGCTTCACTGCTCCCTATTGGTGTCTTATGTTGCTGTCTCATCCAATCAGCCGAATCTCAATCCTTGAATGGTTCTATGGACGAGGGAGGCATTCAATCAGAATCTCCATCTTCTGGCGAATTTCGCCCAAACATTCAACCATCGCATACGCTTGCTAAAGCAACTGGCGTCATTAATATTGATGGCCAACTGGATGACGATGGGTGGGATAAAATCCTACCACTAGGGAATTTTTCAGAGATTGTCCCGAATGATATGACCCGTCCTCCTGTCCGATTGAAAGCCAAGATGACCTACGATCAAGATTACTTGTATGTGGCGATTGTGGTCTATGATGATCCAGAGTTGATTCGAGCAAACCTCAGTGATCGTGATGAAATCTGGCAAGATGATTATGCTGGAGTTGTTCTTGATCCAAATCGTGATGGTCAAGGACTCTATTTCATTGCATCCAATCCTTTGGGTATTCAGGGAGATATATTTATAACCCTCAATGATGAGGATGAGGGATTTGATCTATTCTATCAATCCAGTGGACAGATTACAGATGATGGGTATCAGGTTGAGTTTGCGATCCCTTTTAAGAGTTTGCGGTTTCCGAATGTGGATGTTCAGACTTGGGGAGCGTCACTATGGGTAACCCGCCCAAGGGAAAGTAGAAGTCAATATTCTTGGGCTGCGATTAGTCAAGACAACCCCTGCATGAGTTGTCAACTGGGCGAGGTTCGTGGAATCAAGGGCGTAAAATCGGGTCGTAATCTAGAGATACTTCCATCTCTTACGGGTGGTGGGGTTGGATCACTACAGGATCCTAACATTCCAACTTCAGGTTTTGATCAAGAGCGAATCACCGTGGATCCCTCCCTGAATGTCAAGTATGGAATCACTTCCGATTTAACAGCGGATGTGACGGTGAACCCAGATTTCAGCCAGATTGAGGCGGATGAGGCCCAGATTGATGTCAATTCTACGTTTGCTCTGTTTTTTGCTGAACGGAGGCCGTTTTTCCAAGAAGGCTCTGGATTATTTAATACTGAAATTCAAACGGTATATACCCGATCCATTAATGATCCAATTGCAGCTGCCAAGTTAACAGGACGTTTTGGTCCCGTTGATGTAGCCTATATTGGGGCACGAGACAATCACTCTCCCTTGCTACTACCGTTTGAAGAACAGAGCCGTCTTGTACAAGGTGGACACAGTTTCTCAAATATACTTAGAGTCATACAGAATTTTGATAATGATTCATTTATCGGTGCTTTAGTGACGGATCGAAGACTGGATGAGGGAGGATCGGGTTCTACATTCAGCGTTGATGCCAGTGCAAGGTTTCTTCAGAAGTATAGGATCAGTGGGCAGATGGTGTACAGCCATCATCATGAACCAGTTGATAACGACATAGATGACCAGATAGGAGAACTCTATTTTGGTCGTCAGAACTATACCGGATTTCTGGATGGAGAATCTTTCAGTGGATATGCTACAAGTGTAGAATTAGATCGAGATGCCAGATACTGGTCTTTTTCAGCTGGCTATGAAGCAATCAGTCCTACATTTCGTGCCGATAACGGATTTGTCCGCCAGAATAACAACCGAAGAGTATTTCTTTGGCAGGGGATTACGATGTATCCCGAAAAAGTGATTCCCTTTTTAGAACGAGTCAGACCCAATATGGTCTTAGGTAACAATTGGAATTTTGATGGACTCCAAAAGAGATTTTTCTTTCGTCCATCGGTAAACTTCCAGTTCAAGCAACAAACGAATCTGCGAGTCAATTGGTGGTATAGAGATGAGTATTTTTCGGGGGAGCAGTTCAACGCGATGACAGGATTTAGTGGGGATATATCCAGCAATTTTAGTCGTGCAATCAATGTAGGTTTAAATATCAGCATTGGAGAATCCATTGCACGATTTTTGGATGAACCCGAAATTGGAAATAGCCTTGAAGTAAATGCATGGGGAACCTTGAGACCAACGAATCGCATGTCTATACGCCCACAATTCTCCTATTCAAGACTCTCAGATCAACAGACCAACGAAGAATTCTTCAGTGGATACATTGTTCGCACCCGAGTCAAGTATCAGTTTACTCGTCACTTATTTTTACGTACGGTTGCACAGTATAGCGATTTTACAAAGACGTTAGAAATTGATCCACTGTTAACCTATCAGCTCAATGCCTTTACTGCCATGCATATTGGTTCCACGCATGACTTAGATCAGTTTGACCGTACGGAAAGTTCGCACAAATACTTCAGACAAAGTCACCGACAGATTTTCTTTAAATTTCAATATTTTTTTCGTAGTTAGTGCCCGTCCAGAAAAGTCCCTTTTTGAGATTCTGGCTTACTGATTGTATTGGATTTTTGTGGAACTTTTTGTTGAAAAATTCTAATCTCGCTCAAATCACAGGAATTTTCCAACCAGGAAACGATTTTTACGCGTTTTAACTTCAAATTTTTCACCAAATCGTCTCATATCGACGTAGCTCGGGTATCGCTCAAGTGAGCGTTTTTTTTCTGCCCTGATTTTCGGTCGGTTGAGGTCTACGCCGCCAACCGCAAGCGTTTTCGTTGTTTCTCTTTCCGGCGGAGCCGCTTCAGTTCTCGCGCCTGAATCAACGTCCCTAACCGATGAAGATTCACTGTGATAATGGTGCAGGCCACCGCGCGCTCAAATCCCTCTTCACTCGCCTCTCGAATCAAACGCATTCCCCGATGATTCAACACATTCATGCATGACTCAATCCGCGAATGTCCTTCACGCGCATCCTTATACTCCTGTGTATTCTGACGCGCCTTTTCCTTTTTTGGCAACCTGCCACGCTGTGACATTCCAACGGTCTCCAAACGCGTCTCTGTCTCTAATTGCCTGCGAACCTCTGGACTGTAAAATCCCAAATCAAACGAACAGGTCATCTTAAGATGCGGATATTGCTCCTCAATGTCTTTGACTAACGATACCGCAATATCAATGTCTCCCCCTTTCCACTCAATGCAATAGCCCAAGACGAACTGATATGAATCTTCTACCACGGCCACTGGCACACCTAACTCGCACATCACGCCCGCCTTCCCTTTCACGATCCAACGCGTGAAGGGCTTGTAGATGGAATAGATCTTCTCTTGGGTTGGAATGGTCTCATTATTGATCACTCGGCGGATGATTTGATCCGAAAATAGGGCGATATAGTCCAAATAGAGGCAGATCTTCTGCGTGGCTTCTTCAATCTGCTCTAAGAGAATCCGATCCGCAGATGACGGCGTAGATCCTTCTAAACGCGCCATGATCTCCTCTTTCTGAGCGGTGAGCGCCCCCAGCATCTCTTTGGCTTTCTCTCCAACCCAGTTGCTATACTTGAGATACCTCATCACTTTATTGAGTCGGTAAGCCGTCCGACGTCGTTTACAGGAATGCTTGTACAGCTTTTCAAGCTTCTGCTTGATCGACTTATGCTGTCTCCAGCCTGTCAGCCCAAATGCATAGGCGAAACTCACACAGCATGCAATCAAACTGGTGCATGAATTCCAGAGTAGTCGGAGATCAGTCGGATACTCCACATTCGTCAAGCACACCTTGCTATCGGCATGCGTATTGAGAACAACCTCGTCTTGGTGTCCCACTTCTTGATGACCAAATTTGACGATCAACCGGTTGAGGGCTTTTAATAATTCAGAGTCTAACGATGATATATTCGCATGAAGCGCCTGACGGGTATATCGCGTCTTATCCTTTAGACTATGTCCCATCATCAAACGCAGAGGCAACAGCGAATTGGCATAGAAAGCCAAATTATCATCACTGCAACGTAATTCCTGTTTCACCGCCGCTAAAAGGATTACAATCCAGAGACTCATCCCAGGACGACCATGACGCTTACTCACCCCAGTATTATACTTGTCCAACAACAGTTTCAGCTCATAAACGGCGCTTTCATTCATTAACAGTTGCCGCAATCCATAGAGAAATGCCACTATCGGTGAACGAGATTTAAGGTCCAACTCAATGTCCTTTATCAAAATCGTGTCAATGCTTAATTGTAAATCTATTGATGCTGAATTGAACGTTTTGATGTAGTTTTGCATAGGACTGTTCTTGTATGGTTGATTGATAAATGAGCGCTAAAGTAACGCAAATCAGGCAGAACCGTCCTACTATAAGATCCAAAAAGTTGTAGAACCATCAATTTGTTATTAACATATTGAAGTAGTAATCAACAAGACGAATACCTTTATACACAAAGCTTCGCCGTTTTAGACAGGCTATGGTGTCCATAAGACTATGATATGCAACCCGTTTACAGGCAGGGGGTTGAAGAGAAATTATGATGTAGTCATACGACGCGGTATGTATTCAATCTAAACTCATGAACCAAGACTTATCTGATACACTTACAGATTCAAACTCTGTCAGATCAATTACTGAGGCCACTGTCCTTTTTGCAGGAGACTCTGGCGATGGAATGCAGTTGACTGGGTCTCAGTTTACCTTGGCCACAGCATTTGCTCAAAATGACCTGGCAACGCTTCCAGACTTCCCCGCTGAAATCAGGGCCCCCGCGGGCACGACTTATGGCGTGAGTGGCTTTCAGTTGCATTTTGGATCTGTCAATGTCCGAACACCGGGTGATGAGGTTGATTTATTGGTTGCAATGAACCCAGCGGCCCTGAAAGTAAATCTTTCTCGAGTCCGTCGTGGTGGAGCTATTGTGATCAATGTGAATGCATTCAAACCTCATAATCTCAAACTCGCAGGATACAATGGAGTTGATCCATTGGCTGATGAGAATCTCTTGAAAGACTATCAGGTCTTTAAGGTTGAACTCACGAGAATGACTGAAGAAGCTCTCAAAGATTTTAACTTTGACAAAAAAGTTGTGGATCGATGCAAGAACATGTTTGCATTGGGGCTGACGTTATGGCTTTATTCCCGCCCTATTGAACCTGCTCTGGATTGGTTGTCTCACAAATTCGCCAATCGACCAGAAATTCAAAAAGCAAACATTCATGTATTGAAAAAGGGGTTTCATTATGGAGAAACTACCGAAGATTTTATTGTCCAATACAGAGTTGCCCCTGCCAAACTTGAACCGGGCATTTACCGCGCCATTCGCGGTGTTGAGGCGCTTGCGTTAGGGTTAGTTGCCGCTAGCACAAAAAGTAACCTTAAACTCTTTTACAGCAGTTATCCGATTACTCCTGCTTCCGATCTACTTCATCACTTAAGCAGATATAAGAATTTTGGTGTCAAAACCTTCCAGGCTGAAGATGAAATCGCCGCTATTGGTGCAACAATTGGGGCTAGCTTTGGTGGTAGTCTGGGGGTATGTGCAACAAGCGGTCCAGGTTTGACGCTTAAAGCTGAGGGAATAGGTTTGGCGATCATGACCGAATTACCAATGGTGATTGTTAATGTGCAAAGAGGAGGTCCATCCACTGGGCTTCCGACCAAGACAGAACAAAGTGACCTACTTCAATCCATGTATGGACGTAATGGAGAATCACCTCTACCAGTCATCGCTGCCTCTACTCCAGGTGATTGTTTTCATGCAGCTTATGAAGCATGCCTGATTGCAGTACGTCATATGACACCCGTGATTCTGTTGGCAGACGGCTACCTAGCCAATGGTGCAGAGCCATGGCTGATTCCCTCAACTGATGATCTCGAAGACTTTCATGTTCCATTTGTAACCAAACCGAATCATAAAGTTGAGGGTAAAGAGGTATTTCTGCCGTATCTACGTAACGAAGAAACGCTTGCAAGGCCATGGGCAAAACCTGGAATATCAGGTTTGGAACATCGCCTCGGTGGACTAGAAAAAGAGCATGAGACGGGATCTGTATCGTATGATCCGGACAATCATGAATTTATGACCAATCTTCGGGCAGATAAAGTTAAGAGGGTGGCTAAGTTTATTCCTCCACTCACAATCTATGGTGACTCTCAAGGCGATTTGATCATAATCGGATGGGGATCAACTGAGGGAGCCATCAAGAGTGCAGTTGATCGGTTACGTGCAGATGGATTAAGGACTGGGATGGTTCAGATTAAACACATCAACCCACTACCGCCTGATTTGGGAAGCATTCTAAGTCGTTATGAGCGCTATATCGTTCCAGAGCTCAACAAAGGTCAACTCGTTCGTATTCTGCGTGATGAGTTTCTTTTACCAATTTTGCCGCTTAACAAAATTCAGGGGCAACCCTTCAAGGCAAGTGAGATCGTTGACGCTGCTATCGCACATTGCAACCAATAATTATTATGCCAACTTTACCCCCCATCAACAAACCGACACGTCCCCCAAGCCGTCGTCCTCCTACATCTAGCGCCACCAAGCCCAAGGTTGACCGTAAAGCGTATTCTAGTGATCAGGATGTTCGCTGGTGCCCTGGATGTGGAGATTATGCAATCTTGGCTACTGTTCAGAGGCTCATGCCACAACTAGATGTCAAACGTGAGAATGTAGTATTTATCAGTGGCATTGGGTGTTCAAGCCGATTTCCTTACTATATGGAAACTTACGGAATGCATTCCATCCATGGCCGGGCACCTACGATTGCAACAGGTTTGAAAGCCTCACGCCCAGAATTGGATGTCTGGATGGTCACAGGAGATGGAGATGCTTTATCTATTGGAGGAAATCATTTGATTCACATTTTGCGCAGAAATGTAAACCTACAGATTCTGCTCTTTAATAATCAAATCTATGGGCTCACCAAGGGGCAGTTTAGTCCTACCAGTGAGATAGGAAAAGTAACCAAGAGTAGCCCTTTTGGCTCCGTGTCGCCCCCATTTAATCCAATCTCTGTTAGTCTGGGTGCGTCCTCTTCTTTTTCCGCTAGAACCCTTGATCGAGACACGAAGCATTTAACTCAAATTCTTCGTCGTGCACATGAGCATCAAGGCACTTCATTTGTTGAGATATATCAGAACTGTAACATCTACAATGATGGAGCATTCTTTGATTTTACTGAGAAGGCGACAAAATCTGATCGTACAATTTTTCTGGAGCACGGTAAACCAATGTTGTTCGCCAATCAAACCAAAGGGATTCGTTTAGATGGCTTCATGCCGGTTGTATTTGATTTAGAGAAGGGGAATTTATCGGTATCAGACGCTCTGGTATACGACGAAACAACACTTGAATTAGCAGAAATTGTCAGCCGAATGTCGCAACAGCCAACAATGCCTCGTCCCTTTGGTGTCTTTTACTCTGAACAGCGGCCCACCTACGAACAATTGCTTCAGCAGCAGGTGGAGGAAGTTACGAAAAAACGAGGGTCAGGAGATCTTGGTAAATTGCTTCACGCCGCTGATACTTGGACGATTTCGTAGCACAGTAGAACCATGAAACGCCTCAGATTTAAGCTGGGGACATCGTCATTGGTCGTAGCGGCTTTTGTAGGACCAGGCACAGTATTGACATGTGCCACCGCGGGAATAGAATTTGGATACGCCCTAATCTGGGTTTTATTCTTTTCGGTTGCGGCAACGTTTATCCTCCAATCTTTTACCGCTGGAGCTGGAATCCTCTCCGGCCTTGGTATGGGGGAAGCGTTGAGACAATATACCCAAAATTCGTCTACACGATGGCTCATCATTTCTTTAGTTGTTTTGGGGTTATGGGCAGGGACTGCTGCATTTGAGACTGGCAATATTGTAGGTGCGGTATCGGGTATTAGGACAATGATAGGCTTTGATAAGAGTCTCTTGGTTTTATCAGTTGGTGGATTATCTGGGTTAGTTCTTCTTTTAGATCTTAGAAATGTAACGCAGGTTTTGGCAGGTCTAGTAACATTGATGGGGGGAATATTTTTAATTGGTTTAATCTTTATACCAGTTGACTGGGGATTGGCATTTAAGGGCTTTTTGGTTCTAAGCATTCCAGATGGTGCATTGATCAAAACGATTGCGTTGGTTGGAACCACGGTCGTCACCTACAACCTCTTTTTACATGGAAGTGCAGCTAAGGAATACTGGCGTGGAGCCAATAGGCAATTTGCTTGGCGGCGAGAGTTGACAGGAATGGCTATTTTTTTACCGCTTGGTGGGATTATTTCAGCGGCCATTTTAATTGCAGGGGCGGCACTTGATACCGATACGATTTCGTCAGTGGGTGATATTTCTGCTGTCATTCGTCCTGTTGCGGGCCCGTTTGCAGAGATTATGTTTGGGGTTGGGTTATTTGCTGCAGGGATTACGTCGGCCGTGACCGCTCCTTTGGCAGCAGCATGCGGTATTCGTGAGCTTTTCGGATGGCCCGATGATCGGGGACATATAGGATTTAGAATTGTGTGGATCTCTGTTTTAGTTACAGGAATGACATTCGCACTTTTAGAGCGTAATCCATTAGAAATCATCATTGCAGCTCAGGCTGCTAATGGATTGTTGTTACCGCTCATTGCGGGGTTTGTCCTATACCTATCGGTCAGACAAGATGCTGTACAGTTACCACGCTGGTATTTTGGGTTGGGAGTCTTAGTAACTCTTATCTGTTTAGGGCTTGGGATTCGCACATTGCTATGGGTTACCCAACAGATTCTATAATGGCGATGAGACTCATGATTATTCATTCAATTCCTTAGGGAGGAATTCTTGGACCAACTGTAATGGTCCCTCAACGAATGTATCTGTCTTGAGTCACTTGAAATTTAGGATTAGTTTGCATAAATCCCCATCCTGATCACAAAACTTGTTGTTCAACTTGATGTTTTCGTGCAGTGAGAGTTTATGCAAGATTATTGAGTTTAAGTCGACACCTTGAATGTTGATCACACGACGGGTCGTAGCATGTACGGTATGTAAAAATCAATCGTAGGCATACGAATGAAGTATGCAATTTGTAACATATGGTTCATCAGAATATCAGAGAATGAATATTCTCTATCGGAGGAATGTAATAAGATAACGAGGCCGAATCTCACCAATTGACTCTCGTTATAGTGATTCATCCTAAGCGTGCACTTCAATTAAATCTCAAGCGTGCCACGAACATTGAGACTCATATCTACGCCTGATACGTGGCGGTGATGTGCCAATCCTGAGATGGAAAGTGACATCCAATCCCACGGATTCAGTTGTC
>JAPOTS010000119.1 GCA_026709065.1 Bacteroidota bacterium | reverse complement strand
TGCCCATCAGCAGTAGCGGTAAGCGAAGTCGGTGCACCAGGGGCAGTGGCGGCCGAAGTCGGTGCACCAGGGGCAGTGGCGGCCGCAGTCGTCGCATTCGCTGTATTGGACCATCCACTACTGCCTACCGAGTTGATGGCTCGCACCCGATAGTGACGGGCAGTGCCAGCGGTCAAGCCAGTGTGGGAATAGCTGGTCCCGCTCTGACTTGCTACCAGTTGCGAGAAATTCGTTCCCCCGTCTGTAGATACCTCAATCCGGTAGCCGCTGATGGCCGCTCCGCCATCACTTGTTGGAGCTGTCCAACTCAAATCAATGGTGGTTTGCCCATCAGCAGCAGTAGTAAGCGAAGTCGGTGCACCGGGGGCAGTGGCTGCCGCAGTGGTAGCATGGGTAGCACTACTGGAGTTGGGGCCTATATTTGTTGCTGCGTTGATGGCAAGAACATGGTAGTCATATCTGGTGCCTGCCCTCAATCCCGTGTGAGAATAAGATGTGTTTGTATTGCCTGTATTGGCAACTACAGTTGTATAGTTAAAAGATAAATTTGGAGAAACTAAAATTCTATATCCTGTAATGGCTGTGCCTCCCGTACTTGTTGGTGCTGTCCAACTGAGATTAATGGTGGTTGGCCCATCTGCGGTTGCGGTGAGTGAAGTGGGTGTACCGGGAGCGGCGGCTGCGTCACCCGTCGTGGCATTAGCTATATTGGAATAAGGGCTCAATTCACTTGCATTGTCTGTTACCCGTATTCGATACCAATAGGTCGTTGCGGCAGTATGACTTAATACCAGTCGGGTTGTTTGGGGATATAAAGGATTAGTTATTAATCTCCATGTAGGGCTTTCGGCATCTCCATCTGTGGATTGCTCAAGAAAGTATACAGTAAGACCAGCTCCAGTATTCGTGGGGGCATCCCATGACAATTTAATCAACGATGTCCCAATCGCCGTTGCCGTTAGATTCGTTGGGGCACCAGGAGCGGCTTCATCATCAAATCTGGAGTTATCTAATGTCCTTACAGAGTTGTTAGCACGCAAGGGAGGTTGCCGAAGCAGACCAGCATGAGACTCCGCAGATACCGCGTTATGCTTCATCGGATTCGTAATCCGATGGGGCACATTGCTGCCTGGAGCTGTGGATGCTTCCATTACGGACTCAGTGGGCACGCCAGACGGGCGAATGAAGCTGTAGTTGAAAAAAGGAATGTCTTCAATGGACGCTGTGGGAGATCGGCTTGGGATAGAGGCATCCACATCCAATACTTCAAAAGGGAAGGAATCACGCAGGATCCCGAAGTTCGTCTCTGCGTCTATTGGTCGTACCCGATGGGTGATGATTTCCCCACTGGGTGAGTGTTCATTTAAAAATGGGGGGGGGGAGAAATGATGTCTAACAAATGTGGAGTATGATTACAAAATATAGTATTTTCGTTTGATCTGTTTGTGAAATGATGTTCAAAAAATGAAACTGCCTCTATGTTCAAGAACGCATGTCCCTTTGATATCCCCCGAGGGGATAGAGAATCATTAGCATTAAGTGCAAAATCCTTTGAGTCATGAAGGAAAGATTCCGTGCTTACAATAGCTCCATTGCCTAAGAATAAAAAGCAAATTAGACTGGTGACACAAGTGAAAAATCTCATGATAAAGTGGTGATCAATGATGAAAGTGAACGTATCCAATTTTAATCTACGTAAAACTTATTTAATTTTGGAAATTACTGATATGGCTGTAAGACCTTTAAGTGCAATCAAAAGTCAGCAATTTGAATGAATAAGCATTCAAACTAGAGCGGATGACCTTATTTCACTAGACAAAACCATGTCATTCTGATGATTACAGTTAGTATATAGCCCGCAAATCTTCAACAGTCTGCCTATAAAAATGTTCAGCACAATGTGTGGGCATATATGCAAGGATAATCGTAAGACTCAGAGTAACTTAAGTGTATTATGGTCTGTTACCATGCGGATCATGCGGGCTACAATTCGTCTGCGAATGTCTTGGCCTCCAGATTGGGGCTACTGCACATGAAGGAGCGTTCTCGTGAGAGACTCCTATGATCCGTGAAATGGAAACGGTTGGAGGGCCCGTCTAAGATGGGTGACTCACGTATATAATTCCCAAATATAAAACCCCCAAGCATCCGATGAGAAAATCCACTCGCATTGGTCACTACATGAATCCGAGTTCTAGTTTTGCTTCATCACTCATCATGTCAATGGTGAATGGAGGCTCAAATGTCAGTTCAACCCGAGCATCTGTAACCCCCTCAGTTAACATGACAACAGACTCTACCTGACTAGGAAGGCTATCGGCCACTGGACAATTTGGGGTAGTCAACGTCATTGTCACAAATGCCCTGTCATCTTTGTCAACATGAATTTTATAGATCAATCCTAAATCATAGACGTTGATCGGGATTTCAGGATCATAGACTTGCCGTATAGAAGCGACAACTTCATCAGCAAGACCAGGCGTTTTTGCGTTATCAATTACTTCACAGTTCATGTCATATAGCAATAGATGCTTCTTTCTGAATTCGTTCAATCATACGATTTAATCCGTTTTTTCGACGTGCGGTAATCAGACTCGGAAGACCAACCTCTTCAATCAGGCTAACAAGATCCGTCTCAAGAATATCTCTCGGAAATTGCCCATCTAATAACTGAATCAACAATGCAATCATTCCTCGAGTCGTGAGCGCATCACTATCTGCATTGAAATAGATCCGTCCATTGCTTAATGTGCTATGAAGCCAGACCATTGCAAGACATCCATGAATCCGATTGGCCTCAATCTTCAGTGATGAATCCATGGGCTTCAGATTTTCACCAAGTTCAATGAGATATTCTCGGCGTTCATCTAACTCATCAAACAACTCCAAATCCTCAAGTAAATCCGCTTTACGGATCTCTATTGACTTATGATTGTCTAAATCTGATGTGCTAACACCATTGGTCATGATAGGCTTATGATGGCTCTTAGCACCCGAAACAATTTCTTTTAATCGTGCAACAAGTGCGTCAATATCTTCATAGGTATTATAAGCCCCCAGTGAGGCTCGGATTGTTCCTGGAATTCCGTAATACTCCATCAATGGCATTGTACAGTGATGTCCAGTGCGAACAGCAATTCCGCCTTGATCTAAAGCATAACCAACATCATAAGGATGATGACCTCCTAAGAGAAAGCTCAATACTCCTACTTTCTTTGAAGCCGTCCCGACGACCTTGAGTCCCTGAACCGACCTGACCTGCTGGTGAGCATACTTCAAGAGATCTTGTTCCTTTTGTAACAAAATGCTCATCCCAATACTGTCCATATAATCAATTGCAGCAGCCATCCCAATGATCCCTGCAATATTTGGAGTACCAGCCTCAAATTTATGAGGGACATCGGCCCATGTTGAATACGTTCGGTGAACCTCTTCTATCATATCTCCTCCACCATGCCACGGAGGCAGTTGTTCTAGAAGTTCCTCCTTCCCATACAAAAATCCGACTCCAGTCGGTCCATAGGCTTTGTGGCTACTAGCACAGTAAAAGTCGCAATCAAGCTCTTGCATATTCAGGGGAAGATGCGGAAGCCCCTGAGCACCATCTAATAAAACCTTAATATCGCGTTTATGCGCCTCTTCAATCAACTCCTCAACTGGGTGCAGAGTTCCTAAACTGTTGGAAACATGCGCCAATGCAATGAGACGGGTTCTATCATTCATCTGCCTCACGAATGCATCCGTGGTGATTGTACCAGTCATAGATACATCAAGAACACGCAGTTGTGCGTTACGTTGCTTAGCTAATCGTTGCCATGGAACTAGGTTTGAATGATGCTCCATCACGGTGGTGAGTATTTCATCTCCAGAATGAATGAAGGTTGATCCAAATGTAGAGGCAACTAGATTTATGGACTCTGTTGTTCCACGAGTAAATACAATTGATCGCTCACTTGGAGCGCCAATAAACTGGGCAATGCGAGTTCGAGCCGCTTCATAACGTTCGGTAGCACGCTGACTCAAATAATGAACGCCCCTATGGACATTACTATGTTCATTCGCATAATAATTACTCAAGCAGTCAATGACACATTCTGGCTTGAGAGATGATGCAGCACTGTCCAAATAGACCAAAGGGTGTCCGTACACTTTCTGTTGGAGTGTAGGAAAGCAATCCCTGATTTGAGAATCTTTTATAGATTGTTTTGGCATGGTGTATCCACACCAGTGTCAACGTAGCATGCGCTCCACTTCATTGTAGAGCATCTCATGCAATGCCTTAACAGGTGATTTTTCAATAATATCCCCAGCAAAAGAGGTAAGCATTAACTGTCGTGCATTTTCCTCTGAGATTCCCCGGGAGCGAAGATAAAATAATCCATCTTTATCAAGTTGTCCAGTCGTAGCTCCATGAGAACATTTTACATCATCAGCATAGATTTCTAGGGCAGGCTTAGAGAACATTCGTGCAGTATCGGTCAACAAAACACTTCGATTGGTCTGATACGCATTGATCAGTTGCGCATCTTCACGCACAAGAACCTGACCATGGAAAACCCCTACGGCATGATCATCAAGAATTCCCTTATAGTACTCAGAACTAAAACAATTAGGCTTGGCATGATCAACAAATGTATTATTATCAATGTGTGTCCGATCACGGGCCATAAATAATCCATTCAAGATACTCTCACAGTGCTCGGCATCAGCATGAATCGAAAGATTGTTACGGACGATCTCGCCCCCGAATGTAAATACATCACTCTGAAATTTACTATCAGACTGCTGATAAACACTAAGATTCGTTACCTGAGAAGTCTGAGGAGTTCCAATCTGTAGATCAAGAAAATCAACCTGTCCTTCTTGTCCTACATATATCTCAATCACACTATTGGTTAGGGCAGAAATAGAGTCTGTGTACTCTTTAGAATGAACGACCTGTAACGAAGATCTATTATCTGCATATATGAAAATTCTGGGCTGAACAATCGCTGGTTCACCTGAAATGATCCGATTAATAATGTGAACAGGCTGATCAAGCTTAGTATCCGACGAAACCTGAATCACTGCTCCATCTTTCAGAAATGCTGTATTCAATGCAGTAAATGGCTCATCCTCGTAGTTGGCATAAGAGCCAAGATGTGATTGAATGAGGTCATTATCTGATACGTCACAAAGACTCTCAACCATGACACCTTTCGGTAAGCTGTCTAATTTGGAGAGGGCTGGGGCAAAACGACCATTCACAAATACGGCCTGATGGGCATCTAATCCGTCAAGCCCTTTCACGGTAGCATCTACCGGATCTACAATCTGATAGGTGCGATTGATGACTGGGGTAATATTCGTATACTTCCACGATTCATTTTTTCGCTTTGGAAATCCTTTTTTAACAAAACGCTCAATGGCATTTTGGGAAAGACTTAAAAGAGGTGTAGCTGTTCCATTCAGGGACTGAAAACGTTCGTAAGCAGCTAAGAAACGATCTTCTACTCGGTGATCCATCATTGAGGGTGTTCTTAGATGATTCTAATGGTCAGTTTGGATCCAATCATAGCCATGCTCCTCCAATTCAACCGCCAGATCTCTCCCACCCGATCGGACTAAACGACCGCCTGCCATCACATGGACAAAATCAGGCTCAATGTAATTGAGCAGTCTCTGATAGTGTGTAATGATTAAAAATCCTCTGTCTGGATTGCGGAGTTGATTGACTCCATGAGAAACGCTTCTTAATGCATCTATATCTAGCCCAGAATCTGTTTCATCCAGAATTGCAAGCGTTGGTTCTAGCATGGCGAGTTGAAAAATTTCATTACGCTTTTTTTCGCCCCCAGAGAATCCTTGATTAACGGATCTTTGCTTCAGGCGTGCATCTAATTCGATCAACGCAGCCTTATCTTTGGCAAGACGAAGTAATGCAGCAGCTCCTAGTGGCTCTTGACCGCGATGCTCTCGGACAGAATTGACGGCCTGCTTCAAAAAATTCATTGTGCTCACTCCTGGAAGCTCCACTGGGTATTGAAACGCGAGAAATACTCCTTCTCTTGCACGCTCGTCTACATCCATCTCTAGAAGATCATGTCCAAGATAGTCTACAGTTCCATCTTCAATCTCATAATCCTCATTCCCCGCAAGGACAGATGCAAGGGTGCTCTTGCCAGATCCATTGGGCCCCATGATTGCATGAACCTCTCCAGAATTAATTGTAAGGTCAACGCCTTTTAGGATGGGCATCCCTTCTACGGAGGCCTTGAGTCCTTTGATTTCTATAATTGGTTTCATTCGTGTTTTTAATTCAAATAGATCTGATGGATTATCCAACAGATCCTTCTAATTCAATTGCCAGTAGTTTTCTTGCCTCAACGGCAAACTCCATCGGCAACTGCGTGAGAATATCCTGACAGAATCCACTCACCAGTAATTTAATTGCATCCTGCTCACTGATTCCACGCTGTTGGCAGTAGAACATTTGGTCTTCACCAACTTTACTTGTAGTTGCTTCATGCTCCACCTGAGCCGTAGGATTGTGAATCTCCAGATAGGGAAATGTATGTGCTCCACAGCGATCTCCCAGAAGCATTGAGTCGCACTGAGTGAAATTTCTTGCATTGGAGGCACCTTTATTAATGCGTACCAAGCCCCGATAACTGTTATTTGATCGGTCTGCTGAAATTCCTTTTGAAATAATGGTACTTGAGGTATTGCGTCCAAGATGCAACATTTTGGTTCCTGTATCTGCCTGCTGACGACCTTTGGTGAATGCAACAGAATAGAATTCCCCAATTGAATGATCGCCTTTAAGGATGACGCTTGGATATTTCCATGTGATCGCTGACCCGGTTTCTAACTGAGTCCAAGAAATTTTTGACCCTTGCCCTTCACAAATTCCTCGCTTTGTAACAAAGTTGTAGACTCCTCCTTTTCCATCCTCATTACCTGGATACCAATTCTGTATGGTAGAATATTTTACTTCGGCATCTTTATGGGCGATAATTTCAACCACAGCGGCATGAAGCTGATTTTCATCTCGCCTAGGTGCAGTACACCCTTCAAGATAGGAGACATATGATCCCTCCTCGGCAATAATCAGTGTCCGCTCAAACTGTCCGGTACCTGCCTCATTGATTCTAAAATAGGTTGATAATTCCATTGGGCAACGAACACCTGCAGGGATATAACAAAATGAGCCATCACTAAAAACGGCAGAGTTCAAAGCAGCATAAAAATTGTCAGTATATGGTACAACGCTACCCATATATTTTTGTACAAGATCGCCATGATTTTCAATTGCTTCGGTAAAGGAGCAAAATATGATACCATGCTTTGCTAATTCTTCTTTGAATGTTGTCGCAACCGAAACACTATCAATAACCGCGTCTACAGCTACACCTGCAAGTACCTTTTGCTCTTCAAGTGGAATCCCTAAAGCTTCAAACGTTTTAATCAACTCTGGATCAACCTCATCAAGGCTCTCATACTTTGGCTTATTCCCAGGAGCGGAATAGTAACTGATTTCCTGAAAGTCAATTTGTGGATAGTTAATATGTGCCCAGCGTGGATATTTTTCTGAGTCAGCCAATAGGGTTTGCCAGTGTCGAAAGGCACGAAGACGGCTTTCCAACATCCAATAAGGATCCTGTTTTTTTGATGAGATTAACCGAATTACATCCTCATTTAACCCCTTTGGGATTGTATCCGCATCAATATCAGTAGACCAGCCATGTTCATAGTCACTTTCTGCGACTTCATGTAGATACTGTGTATCTGTATTCATTATTTTGGGAGCAAATTAAGTTACTATTAGTAGGAGTTTGCCATCATAATCTTAAGGAGGGTGGTAAACAGTTAGCTGTTTTATTCGTTCCTTATGCTTAAAATAAATCATTTAAATTATTTGCGACTTATTGATGACCTTAACGATTACAAATCGAGCTGGAGAACAAATTAGAGCTGTAGCAGATCTTGAAAATATCGATCTCAATAAATCCTATGTTCGTTTAGCAGTGATTCAGGGTGGATGCTCTGGTTTGACTTATGATTTGGGATGGGATACCGAAGTGAGAGAGGGTGACACCCAAATAGAATTGGCTGGATTACCGATCGTCATTGATCAGAGAAGTGGACTGTACCTTGAAGGCACTGAATTAGATTTTACCGATGGATTGGAGGGCAAAGGATTCCATTTCTCAAATCCACAGGCATCTAGGACTTGTGCATGTGGCGAATCATTTGGACTTTAATCGCAAGATCTGAGAAGCCCTACTGCTTTGAACTCAGTCTCGTTTGATCCATCATCTCTGCTGTATGTGCCATTGCAATTAGTCTAAATTACTCATCTGAGATTCTACGTTTCATTCTATTTCTTTCAGGGTGACGATTGCTCATGTCCAGATTCCACTATTTGATGTTACCAGTTTGCTGAAAACTGTGGCTTTAATGCCGAGTTAGGTTATCAGTTAGGTCTAACGTCAATTAAAAATTTCGGTTTGGAGAGTGAGATATGAGTTGGCCATTGCTTTATTGAATAGTTTTATCTTATATCTCCACCACGGTGTTATCTATGATTTCGTCAATATCACATTCTGGATCAAGGGGTTGATGTGGGATGTTTAGATCCGCTAACACTTTACCAAACCTAAGGAAACCATGTGACTTCATCAATTCTACCCAGTGTATACCTCTGTCATTGAGTTGTTTAGTATTCGTTTCTGATAATGTGCCCGCGATAAACACATCGGAATCTCGGGCAAACGTTGAATCAGCTCCCTCTGGATTCCCACGTCCAGTAAGTTTTATCTCACATTTTTTCTTATTACCCTCTGAATCAATAAGGCTGAAGTCTACTTCTCTGACTGCCGTTCGGTGTTCTGATTCATAATGTTCTTCGGGTACCATAAAGATCTTACACATAGCTTCTAAGAGAGGTGTTTCTGCTTGCTTACCGAAGCTACTCCATATTCCACCTGCAATCTGCTTACGTTTCATACCCAATGCATTGATGACTAACAAACTTTCATTAAGACTAAGCTGGACAGTCACAGAATTAAATGTAATGGATAGCTGGATCTCTACGTCGCTATGAGTATCACATAATGAGTTGATGATAGAAACAAGTTCATCAAAATTAGATAGTGCTTCATGTAGAACAACTTCTTTACGTGTTGTACCTCTGGCGTTAGTAATTGATTTATCAGAAAGCCCCGCATTAGCGGCAATGGACTCTTTCACATATTCATATTCAATAAATGCTTGCCTGTACCATGATAGATCAATAGAATCATTCCCCAATTTTACTTCTACAACTTTCTTGAAAAACGATATAGCTACCTCAATAAAACTTGTGCTTACAAGCTTGTACACAAGCTTTCTATGGTCATGCCCTTTGAGCAATGAAGCCACACCCAATTGAATAATCTCACGATCTAATGTCATCAATAAACTGCTGTAGTGTCATTCTACGAAAAACACTACTATTGATTTCTGGCAATCCTAATCGATTCTCAATCACATCTGCATATTCTTTGCATAATTCGGTCAGAAGATAATTTCTCTGAAGTTGCTTCTCAACAAGACCTAGTGTGCCACTACCAGCGAACGGATCAAAAATCAAATCGCCAACAAAAGAGTAGAGCTTGATGACTTGGCTACATAGTTGTTCTGGAAATATCGCAGTGTGTAACTTACTTGATTTGGGAGGAATTTGCCAAATATTTGAACGCTCAAAATGATCATCCACTAAACTCGCTCGCAAAACATCTTTATCATATTGACGCAAATTCCAGTCAATCAGTCTGCCTGACTTTTTGCGGTAAACCATAACATACTCAGTACAGGAATTAGCCTTATATGTGAGAGGCTTTCTGTTCTGATTAAAATTTGAAATTCTGTTCTTTGCACTCTTCTCAGGTTTTGCCCAAATTATGTCATCAATAAAATCCCAGCCCATCTGAGCTAACCGAGCATGAAGATCAAAAGGGACCGCATATCGCCTACTTGAATACTTGCGACCGACACGAGGAATGATGACGGGAGATGTGTTTAGAACAAAAAATCTACCTTCTTTGGTCACGCGGTGTAGTTGAAGAAAAACTGTTTCTAAAAAATTTAGGTACTCAGTATAACTGGAATAGATAGAATAATCACGTGCATTGTAGTAAGGTGGTGATGTAAAGGTCAAGTGAATAGAATCATCTGGTATGCACCGAATAATTTTTGAAACATCGCCCTCAATTAATACATTCTTCAACTTGTCAGGAGATTCACTATGAGAGTTTTCATTTGTTTGATTTTCACTCATGATCTCATGATCAATAAGATCTTTGATCATGTCATTTGGATGACTCGACAATTTGTGCAACAAATCTAAAACATCCTGATCACCTCTGAAAACAAGCAATCCTCTGATAGCTTGCATAGCAACTTCTGGGTTTCGATGGTCAGCATATTGAAATAACAATGGTTTATTGATAGCATCTTTCTTGCGTCCAATTGAAGATAATGCCTCTCTTTTATCACTAGTAGAGCTACCATTTTCTAAGATGTGAACACAAAACTCTGTAGGGCAACTGGGTTTCCCCAAGAGTTCCAATAAATCAGAGTATTCTGGATCAGTCTCTGAGAAGGTGACTGGCATTGAATAATTGTGAATCTTATATTGAATAGAAGTCTTACAAATGTAACAGAAATATCAGACTATTGGTTCACTTGATATATGTTGATGAACTTCAATAAAACATGAATGACCTTCCCAGTTGAGTAATCATCTTCTCTAGAAGGGTTCCAAAAATAGCCCCACCATGAAATAAATTGGATAACCAGAGTAGTACAGTACTCTGAAAGCAATTATTATAATTTAGGTCATATACCACCAAGTGTAGAGATACATTCTCTGACCGTAAACTGCACACTTGATACGAATTAGAATATTTAATTTTTCTAACATTCTCTGCAATCTACTATAATAACAAGCTACAAACCAATTATTTCATCCACACATCTTTCTTATTTTCCCAAAATAATTTAACGTCTTCAAAACGTTGAATTCGATCAGTAATTTTCTCAATCTCTCTTGGATAAAATAGCATCAAAGCATCACATAATTTTAACATCCAATCTCGTCTTGAATTCTGAGGTAATATTTTGATATTATTTGCATTAGCAATCTGAATTTGGCCCCAACCTAGAGCACCAATCGTAAGACATTCCCAATCAATAAATTCAATTGGTACAAACAATAATCTGAAATATTCACATTAGTTCCCTTGACTGAATATTTGATGATAATGAGCGAGAATACATTCACATCTGATTCATATAAACGTGACAATCGTTCAACTGATGTAAGATTAGGCATATTGAAATGTGTGTCTTTTCGCTGAGTCTTTACATCTATAATTGAGTAAATGTCTTCAATATCAGTAAAGGCTATATCGGCCATTGCTCGACGTGCAAAATCTTTAGAATACTCTCTACACCAATTCCCAAGTAGAGATTCTAGCTTTTGAGCCACATGGAATTGTAGTGCATCTCCAATGGCTCTCGTACTATCAGCGATTTCAGGTGAAATAAAATTACTCAGCGAATTAAGATAATCTTTGATGGCGTTGGCAACTATTATATTTCCCCCTTGATAGTAAAATTTTGATCTCATTAAAATATTTTTAGCTGAGCGATATCGGTGTTTCCATCATCAACTGGTGCATTGGAGGATTGGGGAGTAGAGTTTCTTTCCCAGAATACTCCATCACAATAGCCTTGAATACTTTGGTTATGATGGGCATCATTAATGCGTTTTTTTGCCCAACACAGATATTCTTCATTGATATCAACCCCGCACCAATTTCTATGAAGTTTTTCTGCGACCACACAAGCTGTACCACTTCCAACGAATGGGTCAAATATAAAGTCACCTTCTTTTGTACTAGCAAGAATCAACTTTGCGAATAATTTTTCTGGTTTCTGTGTAGGGTGAGAAGTGTTTTCAGGCATTGACCAAAAAGGCACTGTAATATCAGTCCAGATGTTTGATGGATGCGTAAGTCGATAGTTTCCATCCGCCTCCTGAGTCCAATCTTTTGGCATACCCTTCAATCGATAAGGCGCTAATACTCTGCGCTTAAGCTTCACTATTTCCACATCAAAATAATATTCTTCGGATTTAGTGCAAAACCAGATATCCTCAGTATTATTTTTCCAATTCCGTTTTGCGCCCCGCCCTTTTTCTCTCTCCCATGTAATTCTATTGCGGACACTGAAGTAATCTTTAAGAACAGGAACAATGATCGTAGAGGTCATCCAATCTGAGCATATATAAGCTGTCGCATTAGATTTCATCAACGGAACAATTGATTCAATCACTCGCCTGAACCACTCCTCATACTGTTGATCATCCTGTTTCTTGAATAGATTGCCATTAAAGTTCTTAGTCAGATTGTAGGGGGGATCAAGAATCAATAAATCAATGAACTGCTCTGGAAGAAAGTAGGCAATTTCATGAAAATTGCCTTTGATCAGTTGCCCAGATATGTCTTCTATACTCACTGAATCTTCAACAGACATGATCGCCTTGGATAAGTCGGACAGCTCTTCTGGAGTACACCTGAGTGTTCGATTTCTATCAGCATGATTTGAAGACATGATTCAAAAAATATTTGGAGTGAAATTACCGAATATGAGTATTATCTATGATACTTTTTAGTTTTCTGAAGAATAGGAATATTTATGCTCATTAGACACCAATTCAGAGGAACAATTCGTAACACACAACCATGATCAGCGCAGTAATTATAAGCTAATTAAATCAGAAAAATCACCAGTTCATGAGACTAAAAATTCAAGTCATATCTTTGAATACACAGATTTGAAAGTCGCCAAAGAAAAAAAGACCAATAGTTATTTACGGGCCCAGCGTGCTTTATCGCCTTCCACAATTCCCTGAGTATCTGCAAAACCTGCCGGAACTTCTAACACATACTGTGCGGGCGCACCACTAATGATGGGATCATCGGAATAGGGCTTGGCATATTTTGAAATATCAACAATCGTTGAATCGTTGGATATAAAGATCAGGTCAAGAGACATAGGCGTGTTCCCCATCCAGAATTGACGAATCTCTTGAGTATCAAATAAAAACAACATACCAGAATTGGAAGGAAATGAAGTTCGCTGCATCATTCCCCTTTCACGAAGAGAGTCGGTATCAGCGATTTCAATGCTTAATGTTAAAATAGATTCCCCAGCCCTCACAAGATCAAGCGCTCCGTCTACTCTAAACGGAATTTCGGCAGGGGTAGGAGCAGGATCAGAGGAATTCTGACAAGAAATGCCCACAAAAACTATACACAGGATGCGCAGAAATGACAAGTTCATTGATCCGTTTAGAAAATGTGATTTACTCCTCATACTTGACCCATTTAATACTAGCCGTTGTATCAATATCAAATCGATCCGTAAATCCTCCTCGAACTTCAACAACATACTGAGCTAGATCAGTGGACCGAATAAATTCGCGGGATAACGGTATTGTCCTTTTTGCAATATTTACAATACTAGAATCGGATCCTACAAATATAATGTCAAGTGGCAGGGGAGTATTTGCCATCCAAAAACTCAGCGAATCTGGCGCAGGAAAAACAAATAACATTCCCTCACTCAACGAAAGTTGCCTACGATGCATGAGTCCAGAGGCACGCGACTCTTCGTCTTCTGCGAACTCTACCTCTATAGTACGAATTACATCGCCGCTATCACGAATAAAACTAAGCGTTCCAACGGGAAGTTGTTCTGGCTCACTTGAGCACCTCGGTATCAAAATCAAGACCATCAATACGATGATTGTGTGTCTCATGAACGCTTTGTCTGTGAGTGATTAACCAGTTTTGAGCAGAAAATTGATCCGGTAAGGTGTAACGAATCTTAAATGATGATGATGTTAGATGACCAGAGACTGGTTCAACCTCATTGAGATTGTTTGTACCTGAAACATGTACTTTTGGAGGATCTGTAGCACTAATCGTCAAAAAGAAGCCCTCTTGAATGGATTTATCTAACGTTGATGATGCACCAGTAATTTCATTCACGGGTTCAGATTTATTCGGTTGAGTATGAAGTAATCCCTGCATACGTAACAATCTCTGATCAAACTTCAATTTAGGCCTGAATTCATCATGCATCTGAATCCCAAATCTGTTAGTCACACTATCTACATTGTCTTCTATATGGTTAATCCTCGCTTCCATGAGTAACATTTTAGCCTCAAATGCACCTTTTAACCGATATATGTCATCCTTACATTCTCTCTTTATTAAATCCATCCGTCGTTTTAGTGATGCATGTAATGCTAAAATACGACGCTCCCTGTGTTTGAAAATATAGATATGTGCAAAACACATATAGCCAATAAGCGAGAGAACGCCTACAGTGAATAAGATCATACTATTTTTGATTGATTAGTTGAATAATGTTATACGTCCTTAATGACAATCAGGGTCCAAATTTATATATCTCAATGGAGTATTGATAGTGAACAGAACTTAAAATCCAGCTTCATTTATCATCATTTACCAGTGTTAATTTCTCATCACTCTATTGAGTGATTGCAGTCAAAGGATCTTGTTTTTGATTAATCAATAATGCTGTCATTGACCACTACAATTTGAGAAATAATTCGCCTCCTCTTACACTCAAGCCCATATTGATTCTATTTTAGTATGAGAGAGTGTATTTATTATTCAGCATGAGTTGAAACTGTTTTCTAAAAAGTATTCCAAATATAGAAAACGCATAGAACAATTTCGTTATTGTTATGCACTATAATCTTATTCATGAAAGTTAAATCTTGTGAATTTTCTTTTATCAGTCAATCACTCTTGGAGCTATGGTAAGGACAAATCTCATTATTCATAGCGATTCCAGTTATGGTATCTTTGAGGATTATTTCAATATTAAGCGAAGATGGTAAGACTACTTGACCAAGACCATTGGTTTTGCTCCAATCACTTTTCCATCAACTTCCATCCGATAGATATATTGACCGCTACTGACGTTAGATGCATTCCACTGAAGCTCATGACGACCATTTTTAAATGGTTGATCAGCTAATATAGCTACCTTACGACCCAGCATATCAAATACGATCAATCGTATATGGCTATCATTTGCAAGTTTGAAAGAGATCGTTGTTGTGGGATTGAATGGGTTAGGATAATTACCATATAGCTCAAACGAATCAGGAATTTCAAGTACTTCCTGCTTCGCGTGCGTCTGCACTTGATCAATTGGCAACGTCCAAATACCGCGCCCGTGAGTTGCTAATACGACTTCATCGTCAATGATTTTGATTCTCCAGACACTTACGGCAGGGAGTCCATTATCTGAATATGCCCAAGTTTCTCCATGATCACGTGACTCATAGATTCCAATATCGGTCGCTGCCCATATTACTGATGGAATATCAGGGAATACCTCAAGATCATACACCTTTGTATTAGGAAATCCATTTTTACTGCCAAGACATGGAGCTGTTGAATTTACCGGTCTATCCTCTGGAAATCCTGATAGTTGCTCCCATGACTGACCAAGATTTACGGTTCGATATAATTTAGGTTGACACCATACCGAGTACATTATGTAGGCGGTTTGTAAACTTAAAGGGTGTGTCGCTACCCCAGTAATTGTTGTTGTGGGAGCCCCCTCTGGAATAGTCACTTCACGGGTTTTTACCTCTGAGATAGAATTCAATGCGCCCTCAGATACATGTAGATTACCTGGTTCGCCTGGTGATTTTAACCAGTTGCCAAACCATACAATTGATGGATCCGCCAACGACACACGCAACTTAGAATGACTCCTAGAGATTGGAGCCCAATCTGGATACAACGGATGCCATGATTCACCAAAATCACTTGAGCGTAAAGCACCTGCTTCGGGAGAGAAGGTGAAGACTGTCTGACCCGACTCAGGTGTCCAGCCGAGTGTGGTTAAGAACTGTCCTCTCCAAGCATTTGGGCTCACATTAGTCCATTCTACTCCCCCATCTAATGAACGACTGATCACATTAAATTGCGATGTCCCCATGAGAGAATCCCCGATAGTCCAAATCACATCAAAGCCATCTCCATTTAGATGTTTTTTCCAAAGATCATCCTTATCGGGATTAATTTCTGAAAGCCAAGTACTATTATCTTGAGTCCCTCCAATATAACGTTGGATCCCTGGTTGCTTGGTGGCATCGTAAAACTGAGAAGTATTCATCCCAGTGCTTGCATCTCCCTCCTTCCATTTTCTTCCACTGTCTTGAGAAAATGCAAACCCTCCATCATTGGTATTGAGGATATGAAAATTTCTACCCTCATCTGGCAGTGTGATTAATGCATGGTGATCCACATGGACTCCATCATTTGCATCATCCCAAAGCGCAATATCGGCTATCTCTACGGATTCTGTGCCAATTCCAAAATCTAAGTCAATGGTTCCTGAGGGTGGAGAAATTGGATCCCATGTCTGCCCTGTGGCATCAAGCACTGGCCAAAAGAAATATAATAGTCCCTTTCTCAGACCGGCAATTGTTGCTAAATCGGGATTAGGGTTTGAGGCATCATAATCGTACTTGGAAATGAAGATGTATTCCCTAGAGTGTGTGATTCCTGATCCCGTAGTATTGGAGGGGGCTAAGGTCCACTGGCCATCGCGTGCCTGATCTCTAAATGAAACCATCAACTGTTGATTATTGTCGGTATCCCAGACTTGAAAAGGAAGATCAATATAATCTTCGTAAACATACTGAGAATATGGAATTCCAGCCCCTCCATCCCCAGAAGACCCACCATTTGGTGGTACTGTAAAGCGGTGCCCCTTTTGACTGAGACCAGACCCAAACCTAACCTCTATGGAAACCATATCTTCCAATGTGACATCTTGCACGTCATTTGCCTCGTTATCATCAAGATATCCAAACTCAATTGACCCGCCTGCAGAAGATGCATCAAATCGTTGGAGTTGAATAAAATCTGGAAAATTTCGGAAAGGATAATTTGTAATCTGCCCAAAGACCCCCATTTGGACATCTTGACCTTTATCAATTGATGCCTGATGTAAAAGGACACCACCGATGAAAACGCTGTCAGGCGAAAACGGATGCACTGCAATTGAGTTGTTGTACCATCCTTGATTTCCCAGAAATGCCGTATCAAATTCCCGCGAATTATCAGAAAATTCAATCCGTCTCCAAGTCAACCCTCCATCAAGGGAGCGATACAAATCTGAAATTGTCTCGCTAAAAATAAAAAATTCAAATTTTCTACTACCATTGCCAAAGGCTGATGCCCATATCACATCAGGATTTGATGGTGAAATAGCCAACTCTATTCGATCTGGTGGATAGCGAAATGAATTCAGGGAGATTTGCCAACTTTTTCCTCCATCAGTTGAACGGAGGATTGATGTTTCATTAACAGCGGCAAACTGAATGTTAAAGTTTCTTGGATTCACCTTCAAATCCTGAACCTTCGCCGTTGAAGAGTAGACCTTGTTAAACGACTGACCACCATTTTCTGTACGAAAAATTCCGGTATTGGTCACTGCAACCACTATATCTGGATTGTCTGGGTGGACGATCAGCCGATTTACATAATTCCAGTCGTTAGTTTGAGGATTTACTGAACCAGACACTTGTGTCCATGAAATCCCTCGATCATTAGTTCGAAAAATTCCTGATCCACTTGCTGCGCCAACATTGAAGAACCCTTCCCCAGTACCAACATACATAACATCTGGATTGTTGGTAGACATCGCCAGGGTTGTGGCCGCGAGGCTAGGTAGATCATCGGTAAGTGGAGTCCATTCAATGTTATCCAATCCAAATGTATTAATTGATCTCTGGCCTCTCCATACCCCACCGCCGACAGATGCAACAAACCAAGTGTTGAGTGTGGGGTCAGCTGGATCATGAACTACGGCACGAGATCTACCTCCAACATTTCCTGGGCCACGTTCAACCCAAGCCAAGTCTACGGAGGCCCTTCCCCTCTTGGCGTTTTTTAAAAGTGCATCTTGGTGTTGACGCATTTGATAGCCCTGAGGGTATGGGGTATATCCTTGATCTGCGCCTATGGCTACATTGAAATATTCGGCGAACTTGTCAGGATGCCCGAGGGGATTATTGAGATGTTGAGATTTTTCAGAGCGGATTTCAGTTACAGAGAGTGGCTGATGATTATCTGAAAAAGTGAATACTCCGAAAATAACGCCATAGATCATCGCACTACTCAGGCATACAAATAAGATTTCTTTCTTGAAATGTGACACTTTTTCCATCTTGATACAGATTAAATTAAAATGTTGATGGTATCATGAGGGACAAGAATCTATGAACCTAATTCTTTAAGTAATGATGATTTCTACCCTTTCTCATTAAACAAGCCATACATAGGATAGATTGATCATACTAATCGGCATTTGTGATCATGTATTGGGGTAACAAGAACTACCAATCATTAACGTTCCTCTTTATTTTTCACTTTGGGTTACTCTTCTATGCAAAACAATGATACGCTACTTATTATTATTTGTACCACTATTTGCGATTATCATTTGATGCACATATTGTTGCGAGAAATTTCGTGATTTTACATCTGATTCATGATCTGTCTATCTCATTCAATGAATCACAATTTGATCAAGTAGGCCAAAGTTGCTCAGTAATTTGATCGCAAATATGTTTTCCCCTTTCTGTCAGACGTATTGATGTTTGATCATAATAAATTAGTCCGTTTGACTCCATGGCTAATAATTCATCTCGCTTATCTTCAACCAATGCATAGCCATATCTTTCCCGTAGATCTGACAGGTTTATCCCCACCGAAGTACGTATAGAAAGCATGATTTTTTCACGAATTAAATCCTGTATTGTCAAGGATTCTCTGAAATTAGCAGGTGATTTTTTTTCACGAATCAGTGCATGATAGGATCGTAGATTGGAGACGTTTTTCCATCTGACAATCATTTCATTATCCCACCAAAAGGAATGTGCGCTTGGACCAAAACCTAGATAGTTTTGATGAGACCAATAATTTGAATTGTGTTGAGAGCGATGTCCTGGATATGCAAAACTTGATATTTCGTAATGCTCAAAGCCAGCATCTACAAGTGTATCGATGGTCATCTGATACTGATCTGACATCTCAGAATCAGTGACAGGGTTAACGATCCCCCTCTTGACCTGCTTATGCAGGGGGGTATTTGATTCAATCGAAAGGCTATATGAAGAAATATGTGAGACCCCCGTTTCAATAGCTAAAATTAGATTCTTTTCCCAGTCAAGTAAGGACGTTCCAGGGACTCCAAAAATCAAATCCAGTGACCAACTCTCAAAGCCTGCAGCATCAATCAAAGTGCAGGCGTTCATGGCTTGGTGAGCGTCATGAGACCGATTCATGAATTTTAAATCCTGATTTGAAAACGATTGAACGCCAAGACTGATGCGAGTCACGCCTGAGTCAAGGAATTGTTCTAGCCTTGAAGCTGAAATATCCTCAGGATTTGCTTCCAATGTAATCTCACTGACATTGGCTGTGTCAAAACATTGATCAATCGCTCGAAGAATATGCCTGATTGATTGTGGGGAAAGTCTTGAAGGAGTGCCTCCTCCAAAATAGATCGTATTTGATGATTGACCCGAGTTTTGATCTCCGAATTGAGCGACCTCTTGACAGAGCGTGGTAACGAAGTCGTCGTAACCTTGCTTGGTCGTAACAAAGAAAAAATCACAATACGTACACCGCTGAGCACAGAATGGAACATGCACATATAGAGAAATGCCACGAGAATGTGACGGCATTGGGAATCATTTAAAGATCTTAGCGGACTATTCAAAGTCCTCATTACCCATCAGAGACACTATAATTTGCTGTGGGTAATCAAAGTTCACATCTTAGCGATATACCGCTGTGTCACTTCTGAGAAAATTTTCATCCTCATAAAATTACGCCAAACCGAACGGGGAGCTGAAACTCAACTGCGGATTGTACAACCGTCATGATAGGAGTAATCTCTAAATACAAAGATGTTGATTGTAAAGCAAAGGCCCAACCCAAGCCTGCATGGATTGAAGGACCAGACTCATCAGAGTTCGCAGTACCTCCTAATGGAATATTTCCACCAAGCCCTAAAATTAGATATGGCGAGCGAGCATCTGCGGAGTTTAATGTGATAATTGCCGCAGCATTAGGATGAAAAAAATATGCAGCCCCCTCACGTCCATCAAGAACATGATTCACAAAATTAGCACTCACACCAACTGAAAGATCTTGATTGATCACCCAAGCTCCACGTACATCAATACCCAAGCCTACCGCCTTTTCAGTCGTGCCTCCAACAATACTTAACCCAAATCCTAATCTCGGTTGTAACGATTGGGCCTCAAGATCGGAAACAACGCCAAGTAAAAGAAACAATAAAATGTAGATTCTTACAGAACTCAAATGCATTATCTTAGTGCAATCAGTGTAATTGTTAATCAGGGAAACACAACAAAGGATGGAACCAAAAGATCTGTTATTTGTTGCCAATCATCAATAATTTTGATCAAAAGGTTCTCCATGATCATCACTTATTTGAGATTAAATTGTTCAACACTCATTAATTTACAAATTATTCAACGATGTCACTTAACATAGATGATGTTCTTCATTTAGATGAGACATTAACGGAAGAAGAAATCCTGATTCAAAATTCTGCAAGACGCTACGCACAGGAAAAATTAGAGCCTCGTGCCTTAGAAGGAAATCAGCAGGAGGTCTTTCATATGGATATCCCAAGAGAAATGGGAGAAATAGGGCTCTTAGGTGCATTTATTCCAGAGCAATATGGTGGGGCCGAAGTCAGTTATACCGCCTATGGGCTTGTTGCAAGGGAACTTGAGCGTATTGATTCTGGGTACCGGTCATTTATGTCTGTTCAATCTTCATTGGTGATGCTACCCATCCTAAAGTTTGGTACACCAGAACAGAGAACAACGTTCCTACCCCGCCTTGCAACTGGCGAAATCATTGGATGCTTCGGATTAACTGAACCCAATCATGGATCTGATCCTAGCTCAATGGAAACCACTGCAGTGCGCCAGTCAGGTGGTTGGAAACTCAATGGTGCAAAAATGTGGATCACTAATTCACCCATTGCAGATCTTGCTGTGGTCTGGGCAAAAGCCAAAGAGTCGGCTGATGATCCAGGAGTTATCAGAGGATTTATTATTGAACGTGGGAGTGACGGTTTCACAACCCCCAAGACTGGAAACAAGATGAGTCTACGTGCCTCTATTACTGGAGAAATCGTACTTCAAGATGTTTTTGTCTCCGACTCAAGAGTCTTTCCTGAGGTTCAAGGACTGCGAGGACCGTTTACCTGCCTCAATAGTGCCCGTTATGGGATTATCTGGGGCGTATGTGGCGCTGCTGAAAACTGTTTTCAGAGAGCACGTCAGTACGTCCTAGAACGCAGTCAATTTGGCAATCCGCTGGGAGCTACCCAACTCGTACAGACAAAACTTGCCAATATGGTCACTCAGATCACCCAAATGCAGCTCCTTGCATGGCGTGTGGGTCAACTGATGGATTCTGATCAGTGTATCCCTGAAATGGTTTCCCTTGCTAAACGAAGTAATTGTAATACAGCACTTGAAATTGCACGAACTGCCCGCGATATGTTAGGAGGCAATGGTATCAGTGGTGAATTCAGAGTCATCCATCATATGGTTAACCTTGAAAGCGTCAATACATACGAGGGAACCTATGATATTCATGGACTCATCCTTGGGCGTGCACTGACTGGAATCCAAGCCTTTGTTCCTCTTGGTGATTCATCTCCATAAGATCTCATCATTTTCAGTGGACACATGCCATTGATCACAATGCAACAATGGATCTTGAACTTTGAGCTGATGACATCTGTACTTTCGGGGTAATGCCCCCAATGTATTTATTCTCACCAAGCCTGATGCAATAGTTGTCGGGAATATAGAATCTCTGGACATCACTACTGACTTTCATAGTATTGAGAGCTATGGATTCAAGAATAATGACTGAATTTCAACCGATCTTTGGAGGTAAGCCGTGTCATCTATACATGAAGAGCGTCACTGAATTTCACCAAGCATTTTAATCCAATGATAATCGCACATAAGGGGCAAACCCTATTACATATCGATAGAATATAATCCAGTTACTCTGATAAGAGGATGTTGATTGATTTCAACGAACCTCACTATCAAGAGTGTTGACTGATAAAACCCTCCTCCATAGATCAAACGTAAGCCACCAATCTAACTGCGCCGTGTATTGCATATCCCCAACTGCAAACCTATCCGCAATTTGGCGCAATTTCACCTGATCGTAGGGTTCATAATGACGAACTGAATCACTTCGCAGTGTATCCAAAATATATTCTTTCATATGACCAATGTATGCCTGTGGGCGCGGATCCCAATAGCAAGGTATGAATCGCTTTTTGAGGAGTGTGTAGGCATATGAACTCACTGTACCTAAACGAAAAGGGTACATCATTGTACCCTTCACAAGTGGATACTTTGACAAATTCGGGGCATGCTTTTGGATCATTCTACGCAATAACCGACCATTCCAACGTAGCCGCAATGGAACCTGAAATAATGCCCTCAGCACCGAAGGTTGAGCATACGGCATGTAGGAAATACATACATGATCTAGATAATTCTGCTCAAACCCAAAAAAATTAGGCAACCGAGATCGGATACTCAAAAGATCTGCCTTATCCGAAACAGTCATTGATTGAGGCAGACTTCTCCATACAGAATTTAATTCTTCAACCGCGTTGAGAATCATAGCCTGATGAACCTCAGGGTTAAAAATCATTGCCTTAGCCGTTGTAGGAAATTTCAATGATACATTTAATGAATCCATACACATCAAACGTCTAAACACAATTTGATTGAAGAGTTGACGGCGGGCAATTTCTCCGAATCCTCCATCTATCACCCCGAGCCCCATGGCATGCAATTGACCATATCCACTCCGCTCAATTGATGCAGAGGCAGGCGTAATAACTTGAGTTAATCCCACACGCTGACGCAGAAGATGGATACATTGATCTACCTCAGGAATATCACTCTGAATATAATGACGATCAATCTGATGAGCATCTGACAGTTTAGAAGAAATCTGAACATCTGGATGATCTGAGGGCCCCCAATTATGAGCCGAGATATTCTCTCCAATTGAACATAACACGCGTGAATCTAACCCACCTGACAATCCTAGACTCCAAGGAAATGCTCCCCTCAAGTTCATTGCCTCACGGAGCGTTCGCTCAAACTTTACCCCCGTCGTATCCTCATGGGTGATTGGACAACTCCATGGTTTAGATGTGTTGTGTAACTTTCCTTGATTCACGACTGCAACAGTACTTGGCCCAAAGCGATGGACTTGTTTGATCACACTTGAGGTATTGATAGAGTTGGGTAGAATCCACTGAGATCCAAATTTGACCAAATCAATGTCAAGAGGCCCTGTCAACTTTGCAAGCCAATCTAGACGGCTGCTGAAAAACAGCCCACCATAACACTCTCGTCCATACAATGTGCGCACGCCTGCCGAGTCAGTAAAAATTTCAACCCCATCAGAATTCCAGCGCATCACGATGAAATGACCATTCATCGCGTCAAAGTCTACCCGACTCTGACTCAAAAGCGTAATCCAATCCTTAGTTTGCAGAATCCGCCCACCAGAAATACCAATCCCAGAAATCAAGAATTGAGCACCCGACTCAAGTTCACCCCTACAACAAGTCTCTGGGATGCCTCCAGCCTGTGCATGTAGACACTCTTCGTTGATCTCAAAGAGCGCCCCGTCTTGTTTAATCACAAGGTGTGATGGAATCGATGGACCTGAAAATCCGACCAACCAGCCCATCACTCACTGCACTACTTGGATAGATGGGCCTGTGCAGCGGATAACCGGGCAATCGGAACTCTGAATGGGGAACACGACACGTAATCAAACCCTAAGCGATAACAAAATCCCACGGACTCTGGGTCACCTCCATGCTCCCCACAAATCCCAACCTTCAACGTTGTATTTGCATCCCTTCCGTGCTCAGTCGCCATCTGAACGAGTTGACCAACACCCTCTTGATCTAGAACTTGAAATGGGTCATCACGGAGAATCTTATGCTCAACATACCCAGGAAGGAATTTTCCTGCATCATCACGGCTATATCCAAAACACATCTGGGTGAGATCATTCGTGCCAAAAGAGAAAAAGTCGGCTTCCCGAGCAATGGCTGTCGCAGTTAATGCGGCTCGCGGAACTTCAATCATTGTTCCAATCAAATAGTCAATTCGAGTACCAGCCTGCTCAAAGACTTTTTCGGCCGTTTCTTGAATCACTTTTTTCTGATTCTGGAATTCCTCAACCGTTCCAATAAGAGGTACCATGATTTCTGGATAAGGGTCAAATCCCGAGTTTCTCACTTCCACTGCTGCTTCAATGATGGCCCGCGTCTGCATGACTGTAATTTCAGGAAAGGTAATGCCTAAACGACATCCTCTGTGCCCCAACATCGGATTAAATTCTTCCAGTTCATGAAGTTTTGCTTCTACCTCACCCACTGAGATTCCCATCAATTCGGCCATCTCATGTTTTCCTGCCTCATCATGTGGAAGAAACTCATGTAAAGGGGGGTCAAGTAATCGGATAGTCACGGGCATTCCAGTCATCGCACGGAAAATACCCTTAAAATCATCTCGCTGAAATGGAAGCAACTTGTTGAGTGCAGATTTGCGCACTTCATCAGATTTTGCTAAAATCATCTCCCGCACGCTCTGAATCCTATTCCCCTCAAAGAACATGTGCTCGGTTCTACAGAGACCAATTCCTTCAGCGCCAAAAGAAATTGCCTTCTTGGCATCCTCAGGCGTATCAGCATTGGTTCGCACTTTCATAGGGCGCACGTCGTCGGCCCATTTCATGAACGTCACAAAATCTTCGCTCATCTGAGCACTCACGAGTTCTTGCGCTCCGTGAATCACTTCACCAGTTGAACCATTGATGCTAATCCAGTCCCCCTCCCTAATCGTCTTTCCCCCAACAGTGAACGACTTATCTGCATACTTAATAGCAACATCTCCACATCCTGCGACACAAGGTTTGCCCCACCCGCGCGCCACCACCGCGGCATGGCTGGTCATTCCACCCCGTGAAGTCAATATTCCTTGCGCAGCATCCATGCCTCCGACATCTTCGGGGCTAGTTTCAATCCGAACCAGAATCACTTTTTTCCCATCTTGGGCCCAAGACTCGGCTTCATCAGCAGTAAAGATCACCTGCCCCACTGCGGCGCCTGGCGATGCAGGAAGCCCAGTTGCTAAGACATCCTCTTGATAAGCGAGCTCGTCTTTAAATCCAGGATGAAGCAATTGATCAAGATGTCCAGGCTCCACAAGATCCTTTACAGCTGTGACTTTGTCTGTAATTCCTTCACTTACCAGATCAACAGCTGTTCGCAGTGCTGCACGCCCGGTGCGCTTTCCATTGCGCGTCTGCAAGATGTAGAGCGATCCATCTTGAATCGTGAATTCTATGTCTTGCATGTTCTGATAATGTTTTTCAAGGTCAGTGGTCATTCTCATAAGTTCTTCATAAGACGTTGGAAATTCCTCGGCCATTTCAGAAATTGGCTTTGGTGTCCGTATCCCAGCCACCACATCCTCCCCTTGTGCATTAACTAAATACTCACCATATAACTCAGGTTCACCATTGGATGGATTGCGTGTAAAGCAGACTCCTGTTCCGCTACTATCGCCCATATTACCATACACCATGGCTTGCACATTGACCGCGGTGCCTAATAAGCCCGTGATTTTATTGATGCGACGATATTTGATGGCACGATTGCTATCCCACGAGTTGAACACTGCATTGATCGCATGCTCCAATTGGGTATGCGGATCTGTGGGAAACGAATGCCCCGCATGCGTTTCGTAGATGGATTTGAATTGTTCTACTAATTGTTTCAAATCCTCTGTATCAAGTTCCAGATCTTCGGTCACCCCTTTTGCCATCTTCATAGATTCAATCGCCTCCTCAAAATAATGGTGATGAACTCCCATGACTACATCACCGAACATATCAATGAACCTCCTGTAGGCATCATAGGCAAAGCGTTCGTTGCCACTTTCTTGGGCAAGACCAGCAACAACCTCATCATTCATGCCTAAATTCAAGACGGTATCCATCATTCCAGGCATTGATTGAGCAGCTCCACTTCGTACAGATACCAGAAGTGGTTTAGATGGATCTCCAAGCGTACGCCCAAGGGCCTGCTCTACATGCTGTAATCCAATTTTTATCTGATGATTGAGACCAACTGGCCACGAATGTTGATTGCTACTGTAGTAATGACATGTTTCAGTGGTCACTGTAAACCCTGGAGGTACTGGGAGTCCAATTGCACTCATTTCGGCAAGATTGGCCCCTTTGCCACCAAGCAAAGACTTCATTTCTTTTGATCCTTCTGTCGCTCCGTTTCCAAAGCGATACACATATTGGGTAGACATAATCTGTTTGAGTAGTTAAATAAGATAGGCGATGAATTAATGCTACGAAACCATGAAATTACTTCAAAAATTCTTTTTTTAGATAATTATGATACAATTTAATCTAAGGAACGTTGAACCGACTTTCGCGTGAACATGCAAAATTAATCCTTTAATGTCCACATTAGTCATTGTTGAATCTCCAACTAAGGCAAAAACAATTAGCCGTTTTTTGCCCTCCTCTCAGTATAAAATCATGGCCAGCTTTGGACATGTCCGTGATTTGCCCAAAAATGCCCGGGAAATCCCTGCTAAATACAAAAAAGAGCCCTGGAGCACTCTGGCTGTGAAGATAGAAAACGGCCAGTTTAGCCCTCTGTACATTATCCCCCCCGATAAGCGGAAAGTGGTTAAAGAACTCAAGTCGGCCCTTTCCAATGCAACTGAACTCCTGATCGCAACAGATGAGGATCGCGAAGGCGAAGCCATCGGCTGGCATTTGATTCAAGTTCTGAAGCCTACGGTTTCTATTCGACGGATGGTGTTTCACGAAATTACCAAAAGTGCTATAGAAAAAGCTCTTGAGTCCACCCGTGAAATCAACCAAAACCTGGTCGCGGCACAGGAATCTAGACGTGTCCTTGATCGCTTGGTTGGATATAAGATATCCCCTGTCTTATGGAGAAAAATCGGTAAAGGTACCAGTGCTGGTCGTGTTCAGAGTGTTGCAGTCCGATTATTAGTTGATCGAGAAAAACAGCGGATGGAATTCATTCCTGCTCAGTACTGGGACCTTGAAGCGACCTTGAAAGCGGATTCATCCGAATTTTCTGCCGTGATGACTCATCTTGGAAAGCAGCGGCTTGCTACTGGAAGAGATTTTGATGATCATTCTGGCCGGCTAAAAGCATCAATCAATGAATCTGATGTCCTACTTCTTGGACAACAAGAAGCTGAAACCTTGGCCGAACGCCTCCCCTCTGCTGAGTGGCGCATTGCAAGTGTCACGTCAAAAGAGCGTACTCGAAATCCTGCTGCACCATTTATTACCTCATCATTACAACAAGAAGGGAGTCGTAAATTTCGCTGGAGCGCTAAACAAACGATGATGGTTGCTCAGAAACTCTATGAAAAAGGTTTTATAACTTATATGCGTACAGATTCCGTTACCCTCTCCCAAGAGGCCATCAAATCTGCCCGCAAAACCATTACGCAAACTTATGGGGAGGAGAACCTCAGCAAAAATACGCGCACGTATAAAAGCAAAGTCGCTAATGCCCAAGAAGCCCACGAGGCCATTCGCCCCGCCGGCCAGGAAATGAAAACTGCAAGCCAATTAGGACTTGATGGGGATGAAAAGAAACTCTACGATCTGATCTGGAAACGAACCGTTGCAAGCCAAATGGCCTCTGCTCGCATTGAAGATCTAAAAGCCGTTTCTAATGCCATTCTTTCTGATGGGACTACAGCAGAATTTCGCTCCACCGGCCGTCGCGTTTTATTTCCTGGATTTCTACTTGTCTATGTTGAGGGTAGTGACCAACCCGATAATCAAAAGCAAAGCGCGGAAAAGTATTTACCCGAATTAAAAACTGGTCAATCATTAGCCTGTCAAGCTATTGAATCAAAATCTCACGAAACCAAAGCCCCTGCCCGTTATACCGAAGCATCTTTGATCAAACAGCTTGAGCAGGACGGAATCGGTCGCCCAAGTACTTATGCAACGATTATGAGTACGATCCAAGATCGGGGAAGTGCAATCAAATCTGGGACCGCCCTTGTTCCTACATTTCGTGCCTTTGCAACCAATGCGGTGATGCAAGAACGTTTTGATCCTTTAGTTGATACAGGATTTACAGCTCAGATGGAAAAAAAACTTGATGAAATTTCTCTCGGAAAAGTCAAAGGGCAAGAATTTTTGCATTCCATTGATCAAGGCGAAGCAGGACTTGAGAGACGAGTTGAAATTGCCTTAGAAGAGGTAGATCCACGAAAAATTTCTACAATTGTTTCCCCAAAATGGAATGACTGCGTGGTTCGTGTCGGACGATATGGGCCATATGTGGAAGCCACAATCAATGGACAGCAATTAAAGGCAAGTGTGCCCAATGACTGGTTGCCAGCAGATGTGGATGATCAAAAACTCATTTCACTTCTCACACAGACAAAAACTCCTCCCAAAGAACTCGGACTCCATCCACAAACTGGCCTGCCGATCGTTGTCAAAAATGGAAACTATGGCCCCTACATTGAAGTTGTCCAAACCGAAGGATCAAAAGAAAAACCGATTAGAAAATCACTCAAAAAGGGAATAAATCTTGAAGATGTATCTCTTGAAGATGCATTAGAGTTACTTAGGTATCCAGTTGAACTAGGTATTGATTCCCAAAAAGGTGAGCGAGTATTCTTTGATAAAGGGCCTTATGGTCCCTTTGTAAAACGTGGAAAAGTAAATGCATCTGTAAGGAAACATCAGGATGTTGGTGATATTACATTAGATGAAGCGATTCAACTTTTGAATGCCAAAGAAGCACGACCCAAAAAAATGCGCGGGCGCCGTAAAAAGAGATAAATGACTAACTTTCTGTGAAAAAGAATCACCGACCAGTATCCAAGTCCCCTAAATGCAGGGAGTATAAAATATTCAGGTAACTATTATATCGAGAGGGGGTTATTTCACCTTTTTCTATTGCATCTTTGACACCGCATCGTGGTTCGTGGTCGTGGGTACAGGCTGAATAATGACATTTTTGAAGATGTGGCTTAAGATCACGAAAAAAATGTGCCAGTTCCCATGGCTCAATGTCCAGTAACCCGAACTCTCGTATTCCGGGAGTATCAGCGACACTCCCTCCATTACTCAATGGATAAAGCCTTGCATGAGCGGTGGTATGGCACCCTTTATTCGTTTTTTTGCTGATTTTCTCCACTGGAATGTTAAGACTTGATTCAAGTGCATTAAGAAGAGACGATTTCCCAACTCCTGATGGCCCCATCAAGAGGCTCACCTTGTTGGCGAGAACGTTTCGGAGTCTATCAATAGAGTCTGGTTTTTCAATACTCGTCAACAATACGGGGTATCCTAACTGACCATACTGGTCTACAAGACCATCCATCGTGTGCATCAAATCAGTTGATGCAAGATCGGATTTATTAATGATGATTCCAACTGAAATTTCTTGGGCATCACATGCAACCAATAATCGATCAATCAAACCCACATTGAGATCGGGCTGGCATGTGGACTGGACAACCCAAATCTGATCAACATTAGCGACGATTGTTTGACGCTTGCCTATTTTACGCCCTGCTGCACGTCGAAATAAACAATTCTGCCGTTGATGGACTTCATGAATGATTCCAGAATCATCATGAAGAATTTCAAGTGTGACTTGATCGCCAATAGCCACTGGTTGCGTTTCATCACCATGAATCAAACGCATCCGCCCTGGAATCCGAGATGCAATCACTGTGGAGTCAACTAGTACATCTATCCATCTTCCCGTTGATCTAATGACCGTACCTTTTGGCATTATGAATAACTAATTCTGAAACATGCATTCTACCGAGTGCGTAAACATTATTTAATTCTCTACAACAAAATGGACAATCCTAAAGACACCCACTCCGACCTATTTTCAAAGGTCAAAGATAGTTTTAAAGACCTTGAACTTGAGCAAAAAGCAGTTTTCTTAGTCACAGAATCTGTCAATACAGCGGTGGAAGCACTGACCACAGCTGCAGATAGATTAGCTGACGAATTTACGCAATTCTTTAATTCCTCTGAGGCAGACGCTCCCGAGACTGAAAAAGATTCTCCTGAGGATCCGTCAGCTTAAGTTGAAGCCGTACTTGCGGTGACTCCGTTGGTCGGAACAGGCGTACTGAATAATTCTGACGGGTCTTGAATCTGTTGGTCTGTGAGCGTCATATCTAAGACTTGGCTCATTCGGCGTACATAACTAATTTCCATTCCCTCCAACATATTTGATTTGATATCCTTGATATCCTTTTCATTCTTTTCTGGGAGCAGAACATGTTTTATTCCAGCCCGCTTTGCTGCCAGAACTTTCTCCTTGATTCCTCCCACAGGTAAAACCAGTCCACGCAAAGTAATCTCACCCGTCATAGCGAGATTATGATGGACCTTTCTCTGGGAATAGATTGATACTAATGCCGATAGGAGTGCAATCCCAGCACTCGGGCCATCTTTGGATACGGCTCCCGCTGGAACATGAACATGAATATCATAATACTTGAATGCGTTCTCTGGAATTTCTAATTCTTCTGCACGGGCTCTGACATAACTGAGTGCAGCTTTGGCTGATTCCTTCATCACATCGCCGAGACTACCTGTTAAGATGAGTTTACCATTTCCTTTAGATACTGATGCCTCAACGAACAGAATATCTCCGCCAGTAGGTGTCCAAGCAAGCCCAGTCGCAACGCCAGGTACTTCGGTTCTCTCAGCCACTTCATTAAAGTATTGACGTGCGCCGAGATACTCTTCAATATCATCTTTTTGAACTGCAGAGGATTCAACCTCATCAGTGGCTACTTTTTTAGCTACTCCGCGAATGACACTCCCAATCGTACGTTCAAGATTTCGTACTCCTGACTCACGAGTGAAGGCATCAATGATATAATTTAATGCAGGATCATCAATGGAAAACTGGTCTTCATTAAGGCCGTTGCGTTCAATTTGGCGAGGAACTAAATATCCTTTAGCAATAGCCAGCTTTTCATCTTGTGTGTAGCCCGTAATATTAATCACTTCCATCCGGTCACGCAGAGGGGCAGGAATGGTATGAAGCGAATTGGCCGTTGCAATAAACAGCACTTTGGAAAGATCATAGTCAAGCTCAATGTAATGATCGTTAAAGGCAATATTCTGCTCTGGATCCAATACTTCAAGTAACGCACTTGATGGGTCACCACGGTGGCGATCGCCAACCTTGTCAATTTCATCCAACATAAATACTGGATTTGCGGAACCAGCTTTTTTTAGCCCTTGCAGGATTCGGCCAGGCAACGCGCCGATATAGGTTCGTCTGTGCCCACGGATCTCTGCCTCATCATGAACACCACCTAAACTCATCCTTACAAACTTGCGGCCAATTGCTCTTGCAATACTCTTTCCTAAACTCGTTTTGCCGACTCCTGGTGGGCCATAGAAACATAAAATTGGGGCCTTCATGTCTCCTTTGAGTTTTAAGACGGCCAAGTATTCTAAAATACGTTGCTTAACTTTTTCTAACCCATGATGATCTTCATCAAGTACGACCTCTGCGTTAGATATGTCAAGTTTGTCTTCGGTGTATTCAGTCCATGGTAAGTCAAGAATCCAGTCAACATAATTACGCGTGACCGCATAATCTGGTAGAGCTGAATTAGTGCGATCAAGTTTTTTCATCTCCTTCTCAAATACCTTCATCACATGTTCAGGCATATTTTTTTCTTTCGCACGCTCTTTTAAAGCATCGTGATCATTGGACTCAGTCCCTTCGCCCAATTCATCCTGAATCACTTTCATCTGCTGCCGAAGCAAAAACTCTCGTTGCTGTTGATTAACATCGCTCTTCATACGTGTACGAAGATCATCTGAAAGTTTAAGAACTTCAAGCTCTTTATTAAGATGTTTCACTAACAAACGTGCGCGATCACCGACATCAGAGGTTTCCAATAGCTCTTGTTTATCTGTGACGACAACTTGCAGGTTGGAAGCGATAAAATAGATCAAATATGTGAGTGATTCTATATTTTCAATCGCCTCAATAGCCTCGCTGGAAATATTTGGAGAAAGGTTGACAATCTCAATAGATGATTCCTTTATTGTCCGAATTAATGCATGTTCTTCAACATCGCTGTCAAACTTCTCGGTTTCGTCCATAATTTCCACTAATGCCTTGAAATACGGATCTGTCTGGGTAAATTCTTTAACTTTAAACCGTTCCATTCCCTGAATAATGATGCTTTTTGAGTTATCTGGCATCGTAAGCATCTTCATAATCCTTGCCAAGGTTCCTACTTCGTATAGATCATCAGAGTCAGGGCTGTCCGCTTTCTGATCTCGTTGTGAGATGACACCTAAAATTTTGTTATGATTAGATGCATCTCGGACTAATTTAAGAGAGGCCTCACGCCCAACACTGATGGGCATGATCACACCAGGATAAAGAACTGTATTGCGAAGGGCTAATACAGGGATAGGCTCTTCAAGAATTTCCTTGAATCTCTCACCTTCCTCCTCTTCTTCGGACCTAGCATATGGAGGATTCTCGGGGGTCTCTTCTTCGGATTTAGCTAAGGAATGTAAGTTCATTAGTAAGTGATTTGTACTATTTTTAAGATCAAAAACTGGGCCAATCTACGAAGTATGACAAAGTGTCAGCTAATCAACATACATGAGTTTCTAAATTGAATCTCTAAATCATTGAAAACATCTATGCGCTGAAAATGATCCTAACGATGGGGGTTGTTTCAAAATTAGGTTAAACTCATTTTCTGGCGCAGGCATATAGCTCAT
>JAPOTS010000037.1 GCA_026709065.1 Bacteroidota bacterium | reverse complement strand
TGTAAAGGTTAGTTTGACTAAATTTAATCAATTCCACAGAAAACGCAGTAGAACCTTAATTATTACTTGATAGATAATCCACATTTTTATCTTCATGATCAGAGAATCTTTTTGTGACGGTAACTTGATCTTCTATTGATCTTTTTGCATGATCTTTTAATCCAACAATCGCTTGATTATTTAAGACAACAAATTCAGTTATTTTATCTGATGAATTTTTAATGATGATAATATCAACACCCTCTAAAATCAGTTCATCAGATATAGTTCTTATTCTACCCAGATCACGATTCTTAAACTTGGATTTAAGATGTCTCATAGTTTTGCCGGTAAAGTATATTGTCCATCTGCTAATACCCAATCAGAGGTGAGACACCAGTTCGCACTAATCAAATACTCATCTGGTTTGAAGAATCATGCCGTTGAAGTGAAGCTCCTCACCGACGATTATGCGATCATGACCTACAATCTTTCTCAGAAGCTGCACGCCAAAGAAATCTTGAAGGGACTCGCCTATCTTCTGCGGTGTTCATCTCTGATGTACACCTTTCGGGTAAAGCCGCTCTTGATACCGCAATTAACTATTCACCATGACAGAGGAGCACGGTGATAGGCTAAATCATCAAGAGAACACGGCATTGATTAAATACCTGCGGATCTCTAACGTAGACCAGATAATCGCGAGCGTGCAAAGCAATATTTGAAGTAATTAGTAGTCTAGAAGAGAAGAATTCAATAGAAAGTATTGATTGATAGTTTCAGTCAGTGTTATCAATCGCTCATTCAATCAATGATCCTCAATGGAGCAAAGGCAACACGCATCCTACGGTTACCACCTTTTTCAAAAGATATAGTGACAATCGTGGACACTCCCTCTCCCTCAACATTGAGAATTTCACCAACTCCGTAGGTCTTGTGCCTTACTTGAAGTCCTTTTTTGAATTGAGACAGGTGTGAATAAAAATGTTGAGAGGCTGAACCCATAGACTTTTTAGGTTTTCGACCATGTTTTGTGCCAGTGGGAGATGTAGACTTAGGAGGAGAATGATTAGAGCGATGTGGTGATTGAGTCTGATGATGTGAAGCATGTTCAGTGTTGAAAGCCGAACGACGTCTCTTGACATCTTGGGTATTGATCTCGGCAAGAAATCGGCTCGGTTGGTTGTATTCTACCTTTCCCCCAAATCGAAACCTTGACCTTGCCCACGAAAGAAATAGCCGTGATTTAGCGCGTGTAATTCCGACATAAAACAGTCGGCGCTCTTCTTCCAGTTGCTTAGGAGAAATTTTCTCCTCTCGAATTAACGGCAATAAACCATCTTCTAAACCGACGATAAATACCACAGAGAATTCTAACCCCTTTGAAGCATGAAGCGTCATCAAAGTGACTTGATCATAGCCAGATGTATTATCAGCATCAGTCAATAAAGATATATCTTGTAGAAAATTACTGAGCGAGCTTATTTCGTTTTCATTTACATACTCTTCAAGTCCATTAAGTAACTCCCTGAGATTTTCAATCCGGCCCTGACCTACTATAGTTTCATCGGATTCTAAATCACTGAACAATCCTGATTCGCGGAATAGCGAAGAAGCCATTTTAGTTAAATTTTGCCCCTGATCTGCTCTCTGAGAATGATCCCTGATCATTTGAGCAAAATCCTTGAGTGATTTCTGAGCCCGTTTCGGGATTGGAAGATTTTCAATTCGTTTTAATCCATCACTTAGGCTTAATCCTTCCTTGTGAATATATTCGGTAATTTTCTCAATAGACTTCAATCCAATTCCCCGACTAGGGTAATTTACCACTCGTTGAAAACTAGTTAAATCATCAGGATTAACCAATAAACGCAAGTAAGAGATTGCATCCTTGATTTCTTTACGCTGATAAAACGAGATTCCTCCAACGATCTGATACGGCACACCTGCTTTGCGTAGGGCTTCCTCAAAGACCCGACTTTGGGAATTGGTTCGATAGAGGATTGCAAAGTCTCGAAAGCGATATCCCCCACGAGGTTGTTCCTCCCTGATAATACGAATAATGCGATTGGCTTCATCACGATCACTATGGCTATCTATCAAAGAAACTGGTTTACCAATCTCGTTTGCAGTCCAAAGTGTCTTTTGGATGCGCTGCTTATTATTTGAAATGACTGAATCTGCAAGATTGAGAATTGCATTAGTTGACCTGTAATTTTCTTCTAAACGGATCGTCGCTGCCTCACCAAAGTCACTCTCAAAAGAAAATATATTCTTGATATCTGCCCCCCTAAACGAATAAATACTCTGAGCGTCGTCTCCAACAACACATAAATTCCTGTGCATTCCAGACAAATGCTTCGCCAACAAGTATTGCACATGGTTTGTGTCCTGATATTCATCAATCAAGACGTAAGACCACTTACGTTGATATTTTGCTAAAACTTCTGGGACTTGATCAAATAGATCAAGCGGTTTTAGAAGTAAATCATCAAAATCAAGCGCATTTGAGTTTTGGAGTACCTCTGCATACGGATCGTAGAGTTTAGCAGCGATTTTAGCAGCCCTGCTCTTTGCATCTCCTAGCATTTGATTTGATGTCATCCTCTTATTTTTTGCAAATGATATATATCCTTGAACTGTTCGAGGCTTGATTTTTTTAGGATCATAGTCATGTGCAATAATCAATTGCTTGATCTGCCGTTGAGCATCATCTGTATCGTAAATGGTAAAGTCGGAAGTGAATCCGAGGTGCTTTGCTTCAATCCGTAACAATCTCGCCATAAGAGCATGAAACGTCCCTATCCACATACCATTTGACATACCAGGTGGAATGAGTTTGCTCACACGATGACTCATCTCCTTGGCTGCTTTGTTGGTGAATGTGAGTGCAAGAATCTGATAAGGGGCAGCCTTTTGAGATGCCAATAGCCATGCAATGCGACATGTTAATACACGGGTTTTCCCAGAACCCGGGCCAGCTACAACTAAAAGGGGGCCATCTGTTGTCAAAACAGCCTCCCTTTGTTCTTCATTGAGTCCTTCAAGGATTGGAGTGGTATCAATTTCGCTCATTCTAGACGATGTTGAAGTTTACAGGAATAATTGGAATTTTCAAAAAGTGATCATACTCATTTGTTAAGGTTTTGCGTCATAATGATTCCGATTCCAATCCAATGAGATAGAGAAATAACAGTGAGATTTTACAGAAAAAATCTGACTTAATCATTTTGCCTTAAATTAGCCATTTATTCGTTATTTGTATTAAGTCGCTTATTAATGCTCAAACCAAGGCTCTGTACATATTCCCATTCCATTCTAACACATCATCTTATTCAACTCCATGGATTTTGCAATTTCTGTCGGTCGTGCTCTGATCGGACTAGCAACTATCATTGGTATTGCACTTCTTTTTTCTGAAAATCGGCGCTTAGCAAATTGGCGCCTCATTCTCGTTGGAATTCTCTCCCAAATTATCATTGCGCTCTTTGTGTTAAAAGGGAATGTTATGGGAGAATTCTTTGCACCTTTGGGATGGCCTAAACTTCTGTTTTCTGGGGTTGGGACATTTTTTGTGGCGATTTTAGAATTTACTACAGAAGGTGCCCGATTTGTCTTAGGAGATATCGCACTCCCCCCGAGTGGAGGTATGGAACCTGGCACACCCCTTGTCATCGGGCAAAGTTGGGGCACTGCCATCGCATTCCAAGTTTTACCAACCATCATCTTCTTCGCATCCGTGATGGCAATCTTATATCACTTGGGTGTCATGCAGTGGATTGTTAAATTTATGGCACGGATCGCGGTTAAATTATTGAAGTCCAGCGGCGCAGAATCACTCTCAGTTGCTGCAAACGTTTTTGTTGGTCAAACAGAGTCACCTCTGGTTATTCGCCCCTACTTAGAAAAAATGACCCGCTCTGAGGTCATGACACTAATGAGTGCTGGCATGTCTACAATGGCCGGCGGTGTGATGGCGGCTTACATTGCATTTTTAGCTATACCTTTCGCGGCAATGCAGGGAATCCCATTGGATGTGGCTCAGCTTAAATTTGCCGAACATCTTCTCGGAGCGAGTCTCATGGCCGCTCCAGCAGCGATTATCCTCAGCAAAATTATTGTGCCTGAAACCGATCAACCTCTAACCCTCGGTCGAGTGGAACTACCTAAAATTGTTGATTCAAAAAATGTGATTGATGCCGCAGCTACAGGTGCACGTGATGGATTGCAACTCGTACTAAATATCTCTGCAATCCTATTAGCATTTATCGCGCTACTAGCGATGATTGATTTTTTCGTAGGCTGGGGTGGCAATCTATTTGAGGCTGACTTAACTCTGGGTAAGATCTTAGGTTGGGGACTAGCCCCCATTGCATGGGCCATCGGAGTTCCGAGTCAAGATATCGTAGAGGTCGGATCTATGTTAGGATACAAAATCGTAGCCAATGAGTTTGTCGCTTATTTACAACTTGCTGATACAATGCAGGCAGGTACTATTTCCCCAAAATCAATTATCATGGCGACCTTTGCATTGTGCGGATTTGCAAACTTTTCGTCCATCGCAATTCAATTGGGTGGCATCGGGCCGCTCGCTCCTAATCAACGCCCCCTCATTGCAGAATTAGGCGTAAAAGCTGTTTTAGTCGGAACATTGGCAAACCTGATGACCGCAACTCTTGCAGGAGTCATGGCTTAGCTGATTTTTCAGTAAATATTACTTAAACTAATTTTTTAACTATTTAGCTGAAAGTATATATTTATATTATATAAAGCGATGTTTTGTTGAAATAAATAATTGCTCACCAAAAAATTTTCTTCTTCAAGGTTCGTCATCGATCATCACTCAAGTGTACATTATGAAACAAGATAAACATCCTGTAAAACTGAGTGATAAAAAAAGTGAGCAATCAACTTCTTCATCAGAGAAGCTATCGGACATTAGTAAGCGGTTAGCTCAATCTGACAGAAATGCATTTAAGGAGTTGTTTGAGTTACTTCATAAGAATCTCATTCGGTTTTGTTGGAGATATACTCAAGATGAAGAAACTTCACGAGACATTGTGCAAGATGTATTTGTTACCCTCTGGGAAAAGCGTAGTACGCTTGATCCAGAAAAATCACTGGTTGCCCTCATGTATACCATGGTACGTAACAAATCTATCAACCTTTTTCGTGATACCCGTTACTCAGACCGATTGGATTCAGACGAAACCCTCGTTCAAACTGATCCAGAACCTGATGAACAAGTTAACCTTGACATGCTTGAAGCACATGTCAAACAGTGGATTGACGCGTTGCCTCCTAGGCGACGACAAGCCTTTAAACTTAGTCGTTTTGAAGGTCTTAGCCACACAGAAATTGCAGAGGTCATGAATTTAGCACCTCGTACAGTCAGTACTCATGTCATGCTTGCATTGAGAGATCTCCGTCTCAAATTGCAGGCGTTGCAAAAAGAATCTCAGGAACATGCATAGTGATCATAACTCCACCCTCCCTGATGAAATTCTAGAACATCTGGAATATTCTGAGATTCCTGACACCTTACGCGTATGGGAGCTTGCTTCAAGTTACTATGATGATGAGCCCTCATCTCAACCCCTTGCAAGTTCTGGAAACGATATGTGGTCACTGATTAATAAGGCGACTCAGCCACGAATTATCCGTATGATTAATTTTAGAAATTCGCTGGCTCTAGCTGCAAGTATTGCTATTCTTCTATCAGTGGGAATCTTCTTTTCACTACAACAACCAAATTCTGTGGTTGCTCCATTGGGACAACAACTTACTCATGAGTTACCAGATGGCAGTACGGTGATGCTCAATAGCGGATCTGTGATCAAATACGATGATGATTTTGGCTCAACCTCCCGAGAACTTACGCTTAAAGAAGGTGAAATCTTTTTGACAGTTGAACATGATGAACTTCCATTCACGGTTGAATCGTTTGACGCTGTGACTGAAGTTTTAGGTACCTCATTTAATGTTCGGTCTTGGCCTGAAGAATTAGATGCTGCTACAAATGTTTCTGTGAAAACGGGGCAGGTTCGGTTGACTCCATTGAGAGATTCCGATCTATCTGTGACCCTCAGTGCGGGTGAATCTGCTCTGATCAGTTCCAAAGGAGAAAAGCCAGTTGTGACACAAGCGCCCGATTCTGAATCCGACAGATTTCCTTGGATTGATGGTGGTTTTAAATTTTCGGGGGAACCCCTTTTAAACGTCCTGTCTGAAATTGAGCGCCGCTATAATATAAAAATCACTGTCGACTCTCCAGATCTCAAATCCTATTCCATTGGGATCTTTAAACAATCCCCTGCTAATGCAGAGGAAATCATCCGTGACATTTGTACAATTAGTGAGTTAAACTGCGAGTATCGCGCTGTTCCAGATGGATTCGTCTTAACATCTCGTTAGAGTGTTTTCATCTGTGGCACATTGATCACTATTACACAGACTGGCTCATAGCCTTGTTACGTGCGCATTGTACTTTGTTGCGCGGCTATTCTGGGTATATCGGCATTTTGGAATACTCCTCAATCGGTCGCTCAATCTAATTATCCTCTCATTGATGCAGTCAACAATTACCAATCCATTTGGGGGGTTGATGTATCCTATGCCTCTAACACTCTGTTTGATCGCTATACCCAGTGGAATGAACCGATTGGTGACGATCCCGAATCAGACTTAGCATATTTACTTCAAGGGACTGGAGTAACATATTTTCTTCAATCCAGCGGGACATTTTTTCTGCAGCCTAAACAATCACAGGTCGCCACGATCACTGGGACCGTGCATTCAGATCAATCGGGGTCTCCCCTAAGAGGGGCCCACATCGCCCTCATTGAAACATCGGATGGATCAACCACAGATATCAATGGACAATTCATATTATCTTCTAAACCTGCCCCCTCTGCTCTGATTAGAATTAGCCATGTTGGATATCTAACACAGGAATATTCAGTTGTATTGATTGCTGATTCAGTTCAATCCCTTGATGTGAGACTCAAGGAATGGATTATTGAACAACGCCCCATTCAAGTGACTGCGACTGCTATTGCGGATGAATTTAATCTCAACATCCAAGAGCGCCCCTATCAAATGGATATTCGCGGCCCAGAGGATCTAAGACAAGTCGTGGGGCTTGGAACACCGGATGTGGTGCGTAATCTCACCGATATTGCTGGTCTATACATTGATGTTAGTACCAGTGATATTCATATTCAAGGGAGCGGCCTCGGAGAACATCAATTCAAACTAGATGGAAGTATTATCTATGAACCCATTCATTTGGGACTCTTTGGAATCTTCAATCCTTTGGCGATTCAATCTGTGACGGTTAGAAAGGCTGGCTTTGATGCTGAGTATGGAAGCTATCTTGCTGGGATCATCAGTGCTGAGCATTCACTGTCGGTTGATAATGCCATTGAATTGCATGTGGATCCGATTTCATTTAATGCCCGTCTAGCAAGTAGCATGGATATAGAAAGGAGCCGCCTTTCTATCATTGGCGCATTCAGAACCAGTATTTGGAATAACTGGTGGAGTAATTTACGAAGTGGGAGTGTGAATCAACTGCTTCAGGAATGGAATCGTCCAGATGAATTTCTCATGCGTGCTAGCATTTACCCATTAAAACGCGTATTTGAGCAAGGATACTATACGCTTGTTGATCGACTCCAAACCGTCGCTGCCCCATCTATTCCAGACATTGGATTTAACGATATTCATGCAGCAACAAAGCTTGAATTGCCTGATGGGCATGAATTTGGAGCCTCCGTCTATTCGGGTAATAGTGATTTTGAAGGGCGCTTACGATCAGCTCTCCCTGAGTCCGAAGTCAGGATTGTCCCCCCCGACCGCCATTCATGGTCAAATCGTAGCATGCGTCTATATGTTGGGCGATCCGTCGCAGATGAGTTTAGCTGGCGCGTCTCATTCAGGACGGGCGAATATTCATTCGCACATAACTATGGAGGACTTGATCGTCAAAATAGTGTGCATGCTGCCTTTAATGTGTATCGTTATGTTTCGGTTGAGACCAGTGATGAAAATGGACTCATCAACAATGACTTAGATCTATCTGTCCATCAAACTTATAATTGGGGCAGATTACAGGCTGGATTGAATCTTTCATGGATTGAGCATCATTTTAGAATTCAACATGTTTTCCCGCGAGTTCTCAATCATGAGCGAAACTCACAGGTCTCCTCAGGGTATTTGCAACAGCTATGGACTCCTGCCCCGTGGATTGAACTGACTTCAGGGCTTCGCATCACACGTCTTCAGGTTCAAAGTAGATGGTATTTGGAACCTAGAATTGCATTATTACTCAAATCGCCCTATCGTAACGGTTATGGTGTCTCACTCCAACTCTCCTCTGGAGTGTATCATCAATTTTTGAATCAGTTTGAAATTGCAACCATCAGTCCAAGCAGTATTGTACCAACAACCCGTTTCTGGCTACCGATTGACGAAACGCTCAATGCACCTCTTTCGCATCATTACAGCATTGACCTTACTGCCCAACTCTGGACCGATTGGCAATTAGGTTTAGAATACTACTACAAAGATCAGCGAGGTTTGTATCAAATTGATTATCCAAATTTATGGAGTATTGAAGTTGACTCAACCGCGATGACTCAGATCAATGAATTTGTCACGAAAACAAATGGTTTAGTCTCTGGCGGCTCTATTGAGTTACGACGAAAAACCTCAAAACTGGACTTCGCGTTGCGATTTGAACGAAGTGAATCAAAGCGTGAGTATACGTTTCGTGGAGAAGAGCCTCAGTTGATCCCCGTTCCATGGAATGTGCCTCAGCAATTACATATTAAAGCGATGTATGCTCCTGTTCCAGTATTTGAGGGAATGATTCGTTGGCAGGCTGCTTGGGGACGCAAATGGGCTTATAAACAAGCCTACTATGACCTTCTGGGCTCCGACATTGATCATGCCGAACAGTTTGAAGAATACTCATTTGAAAATCCTACTGCCGATGGTCATCATTTAGCACCATTTAGTCAGTTAGATCTTGGGATCGCGTTTAATATACCTGGCCCACTTACTAGAACGTTCAAGATTCGACTAGACATGCTGAATGTTTTCGGACGAGAAAATCCCGCACATCAATACTTAGTAGAACAGCCAGAGGTTAATTCTGATAGAAGAATTCTAACAGACCAAACGAGTTACTTGATCGGAAGAAGCTTAACGCTATCTGTCTTGGCACAGTGGTAATGTAGGGGTGGGTTTATGCGGTTTCTAAACGCGCAAAGAACTTGCGCCGATCCATCGCAACGATACGAATTTGACTGCCAACGGCAATAAATTCGCCCTCGGTTGACACTTCAATGCGCTCGCCATCAATTTGTACAATTCCAGTAGGACGTAGGGGAGTAATTGCAATTCCGATTTTCCCAAGATATTGAGCACGAGCATCACTTTTACGGCTAGCTGCATCGGCTTCTGTTTTCAACGTCGTTGATAAGATGAATCTATCCCATGCACCAGATCTCCAAAGGAGTACAAAGAGAATCATCATACTCGCCAATGTCGCAGATAAAGTAATCGTGCCTCCCACTAAACCTGCTTCAATATAGGAATATCCCAAAGCAACAATTATCAATAATCCACCTAATATCCCAATGACATTGAATCCTGGAATCAGATAAACTTCAACCGTGATGAGCAACAGACCGGCTAGGATACACACTATAGGAATGAGAATTTCCACGTTAAACCTCGTGTATTCTAACTTCAACCCGAGTTCCACTCACGCTAACAACCTCTACATCTACGTCCCGGTCTATATATTCACCTGAAGTAATCACATCAACTCGCTTTTTATTGATAAGCATGGCCCCTGAAGGGCGAAGATCAGTTAGCGTCTTGCCTACTTGCCCTAGATACTCCGAGTGAGTTGATGCCGTGGTGTATCCTTCACTACTTCGTAGCTCGGGAGTCAGCACAAATATATTCGCTGCAGAGGAGGCAGGAAACATTCTAGCGGTCATGATTACAGTAATGACAAAAAGTACCATTGTGACAGCAAATGTGTATATACTGGGCATGACCATATCAAATGGAGGGAATGAGAATCCGACATTCCCAACAAGAGCAGCAACAAGGGAAAATACCACTAATAATAGCCCTGTGATACCTGCTACTCCAAATCCTGCAAACATGAATAACTCAAGAATAATCAATCCAATGCCTAAGGCAAAAAGAATGATTTCCCATACTTCAACCAGACCAAGTAAGTAATGGGGAGCAAAAAACAGTGTAATTCCTAGAAGAGCAATCGCACCTGGAAATCCGACTCCGGGGGTTTGAAGTTCAAAATAGAGCCCTCCAAGCATCATGAGCATCAAGATGGATTGTAGGACAGGGGATCCAAGGAATCTCAGCACACGTTCGGCGATTGTTTCGCTATGAGCAACTAGCATAGGCGTATCAAGTCCAAAGGCGCTGATGACATCATCGGTTGACTCTAATATTTCATCTGCTACTCCCAACTCTAAGGCTTCGGTAGCGCTGAGTGTCAGTACTTGCCCTTTCTCAGAAACGCCTTCAACTTCAAGTGCTGGATCCACCATAGACTCGGCAATCCTAGGATCGCGGCCATTAGCTTCTGCTGTGGCTCGCATCAATCCCCTCATATAGCTTTGGTATTTATCAGGGGCTTCATCACCACTTGTACCCTCAACCACAGTCGCGGCACCAATAGAAGCTCCTGGCACCATCACAATCCGATCGGCTGCATATGAAATTAATGCACCAGCAGAAGCAGCATTTTTATCAATGAATGCCACTGTAGGCATTTCAGCATCCAGCAAGGTTTTGCGAATTTTGTCTGCTGCGTCTACAAGTCCACCAAAGGTATCAATCTTAAAGACGGTTAACACTGCATCCTCATTAGAAGCATCATCAACGGCCCGATCAATATATCGTGCAAGACCATTATCAATCATTCCTGAAACTGGGACGATAAATACGGGTCCATCTTGAAATTCAGAATTCAGCACTAATGGCTTAGGCGTACGTTCCTGAGCAAACGTAATGGGAATCAGCAGGAACAATACATAAAGTGAAAATAATCTTTTCATTTTTCTGGTACTTTACCCAAGTTACTTACGATTGATACGTCCAATATGATTCAATTGCAATCTAGTTCATTTTAGCTTGAAAATACCATCTGATCAAACAGAATTAAAAAGTTTTTCTTGAAAGGAATAAAGAGTACCGTATGAATTAAAATCGTATCAAAATCCTCATTGATCTTCACATTGTGATCATTTAGAACTTAAATGGATCCAATATTAAAATTATTTTTCAATCACGACTGGAGTTCCTTCCTGAACATAAGACCACATATAATCCATATCCGCATCGCGAACGGCAACGCATCCTTCTGTCCAGTTAGATGAAAGCCCCGTGCCATTGCCATGAATCTCAATGAATCCTCCAAGGTCTGTATTCATTGGTGGTGGTGTCCCTCGATTATCCGCACGAAGAATTTCTCTGTGTTCCTGATGGGTAATGATTCCGTCCCTGATTCCTCGCTCTGCATCCTCTGCATTGGGATAGTTTAACAAAAAAGCACGATAAAATTGACTATAAGGATTCTTCTTAACAACATAAAATCCACCCTCTGGAGTTCGCCAATGATCGGGGCTTACCTCAGAGCCGCGAACCACTTTATCTGAAAATCCATTATACCCAAAATCTGCATTGAATTGTGAAATGATTTTTGTCCCTTGATACAAAGACAATACCCGTCTACGTTTTGATACATGGATCCATATGTTTGAGAGATCAAAGGTATTGATAAATCCCCTTGCTCCGTCCATTGTTTGAACCTGTTTGACGGAGCCTTCATCAGAAATCACTACGACGGGTTCCCGAAAACGAAGCCTTAAATATGAGTCAGACAGGTCATTGTCTCTGTAAAGTTGAGACTGTCGGGCAGTCACATAATATAAATTCTCAGCATGATCATCGTGAATCTGAAAGGCTTGCACAATTGAAGCAGGAAAGCAGAAAAAAAAGAGAATCCAAATGGCAAGTTTCAGCATTAGATCTATGCTATTAAAGACTCTGTTATTTGTTTTTAGCATCCATTTGATCGGCCATCTTCATGATGGGCTCAATCATGGTATCTGTAATTCCAATACTACTGAACCCTCCATCATGATAGAGTGTCTGCATTGTTACCATGCGTGTTAGGTCACTTAAAAGAGTCACCGCATAGTCTCCACAGCTATCGGCATCAGCATTACCGAGGGGCGACATTTTTTCGCCGAATTCAAACATCGCATCAAATCCAGAAATCCCTTGTCCTGCGGTCGTACGTGTGGGACTCTGAGAGATTGCGTTGACGCGAATTCCATATTCACCGAGTTTAGCCCCCCATGTACGCACAATACTTTCAAGTAATGCTTTAGCATCGCCCATTTCAGAATAATGAGAAAAAGATCTCTGGGCACCGATATAAGAAATTGTTAAGATTGAGCCACCATGATTGAGTGACTCGGTCTGCATTGCAAGTTGAACGATTCGATGAAGGCTAATTGCGGATATATCCAATGACTTGGCATACCAATCATGATTTAATTGATCATACGTTCGCCGCTTGCGAACATTGATTCCCATTCCAATACCGTGAACCATAAAATCAATTTTTCCATACAGATTTTTAAGTTCGTTGAAAACTGCTTCAATATCGGAATTCTTTGTCGCATCTGCCCAGAGAACTGGGCTTCCAACCTGTTGGGCTAATGCATCAAGGGTTCCTAAACGTTTTGCAACTGGCGCATTAGATAGAGCAAACTCCGCACCTTCGCGATGTGCTGCTTTGGCGATTGCCCAGGCCAGGCTAGTCTCATTCAATGCCCCAAAGATAATTCCCTTTTTGCCCTTTAATAAACCTGATCGCTCCATATTATTCTATATTCAATGATGACACACCGTGAATTTCCTAGCAAGAATTAATAATTTATATATGTACTTTTAGCCTCAATCTGCATCTATGTTCAATTTCATCCATGATTCGCTATTGTAAATGAGCTTTGAATATATATGAGCAAATAATTTTTAGCATTGACAGTGGATCCAAGACCCTGATTAATCGGTTCAGAATAATGGTGCTATATGGATTATCGTACCGATACTGCTTTCTGTGATGTTCTGCAAGAAGATAGATTGAAAAATGTCATCTGCACCTCACTGAATTAAGGGGTTTCCAGCAGAAGATTTGATCAATACGAATTCAATGTAAGTGTGGAGTATTCGCAGAATAAATAATCAATAATAGTTCAGCATCATCAATAAGTTTATAGACAGGTTTACAACCAGAGTGTTTTTCACTTTCATCAATGATAATTGGTACTCCATCACCACGCTTTTCCATGTAGTACTTGCGACTTACATTAATTATTGATGAGGATACTGGTGTCTCCGAAAGTAGATTGCATATCAATTCATTCCGGGTCGACTGACGGAGGCGCATATTTTCAATGCTCACCGAATTAGGAAGGGAACCGGGTGAATAGATTTCAAGCCGATCATCAAACATGAAAAACCGAATTTTCGATCCATAAACTGAATAGTCTCTATGAGCTACTGCATTAACTAAGGCCTCAAATACTGCACATTCATTAAACTGAGGCTTTTCAGTACGATGAGGCTTCTTTACTCCTCCGTGAGTCTGATTCCTTGATAGAAAAGCCATTGCTTCTCTTATCTGTTGATACACAGGCCCGCGAATTCTCTGCGCATCAATTCGATAGTTTGAATCCTGCTTAATTCCTCTATAACGGATGGCTTCAATAAACGAGTTGGGCAAGAATCGTTCTGGTTGTGGACAACAGAATAAAATACCCGCGACTGAAGCTACAAGATTTTCATTCTCATCTTTCGCCAATAGTGAGCGTTTCTCAAGAATAACTTCAATGGATTCATCCGAATTGGTGACGTATCTTTCCCAGAGTTCTATGCTTAGGTCATTAATTGATGACTTGGGAACAGGCTGTTCTTCAAACCTGAAAAATCGTGTCTGGCTACGTTGTTGAAACATCCAAGACAGATACTCTGGATTCATTTTCCGCACTGAGCTTCCTGATCGGTGAAAATATCCACTTGGGCTTTCATGAATAAATAGACTTCGAGGAATATCTATCTTCATAATTATCCGTAACGTACCCGAGCTGTCAGGCATTTCCATTCTGGATAAGGTAAAAATCACAGATGGGACAATACTGACATCGCAAATTTCAAATACGTAACGCTCTAAATCATCCAAATGGGCAAGGGGAATTCCAACTGGTTCACATGTTGAATCATCTACCCCCAAAACTAGGGTGCCTCCCTGAGAATTAGCAAATGAAGCAATTTGATTGGCCAGTTTCTTGCGAGACGGTCCATGAATATTTCCTCCGTTAAACACTACGTTTGTAAATTCAATTGAACTATCCTCTCCTAATCTAATTCTGCGGAGCAGCTCTATTTGATTATTCACCATCAATTATACCTGTTGCAATTCTAAGGCAAACGACTTCAATTACTTTACGGCTTTCCTCCATGATCGTGCTGACAGTTTCACAAATATTCTCCTCCCGAAGACAACCGATAGAACCTACCTTTTTTGATTCGCCAAGTTTAAGGGTGAGAGATAGGTTTAATCTAGATTCACAGCTCAGGACAATTATCGTATTATTATCAACAATAATTAACTGGCATTGACGTTTCTGGTTCCGAAACTGTATGAGGATCAAATCATAGATTAGTAAATTAACAGGTCTTTCTCAAAATAGAAGAATTTTATACGATAAGGGATCCCCGCCCGTATAAACATCATACCCTAATCAACGTTATCAAATGTAATCATAAATGATTATGTAACTTCTGATTGTAAACTACAATGACCACATATCGTCTAAGTATATCATGTATAATGACTAACGAAGCCATTTAATTCCATCCTACTTCACTCGCTTACACAATTGCTTGGGTCAATTGACGCACAAAAGTTATAGTCTCCAGATTTAATATAGATGTTTATGTTTGTTGAATTAAGGGTTTCTCAAGAAATTGATGTATCATGATAGATTACCGATTGAATATTTTCTTCAGTGATAAGTTTTAAGAAATTATTATTGTAACTCAAGACAGATTAAAGTAGAGACTACTATCATTGTAATTCATGTGTGGACGTATTGCTCAAACCCGAATCATTCAAGATCTAACGCAATTATTTGGTCTGCATCACGGGCAAGAATGTATGTCTGATTTTGCTACATCGTACAACGTAGCTCCTGGAACTGACATTACAGTTCTACTAATCAATCGTGGTGGAAATAAATCATGGAGTACACTGAAGTGGGGAATCATGCCAGAATGGGTGAAAACTAAGCGTTCAGTGATTAACGCCCGCGCAGAAACTGTACATCAAAAACCGATGTTCAAAAATGCATTGCATCAACGACGCATTCTGATTCCCGTCACTGCCTACTACGAATGGAGACCTGTGGCTAACTCAAAGCAGCCTTATTGTATCCGGAAAAGAAATGGAACTCCACTGTTGCTTGCAGGGCTTTATACCGATAATGAATGTGCAATCATAACGCGACCAGCGCATCAAGACATTGAATTTATTCATAACCGTATGCCTGTGATTATTGACGAACAGGAAGCTGAGCTATATCTTGACCGAGAAGACTTAGCATATGAAATGCTTATGCATAACAATGATTATCTCTCATTAGATGTATATCCAGTTACAAAGAAGATAGGGAATCCAATATTTGATGAACCCCTTTGTTTAGAACCAATTGACTTGGATGGCTCTAATTTCGAATGGACATTCTAAGATCCCGAGCATTTCAATCAAACCCTCTCTTAAAACTGAATCGATGTCAATACCCTATGAGATGATGGCCACCCAACGGATCTTGTTGCATCTGGTCTTCGTCATCTTATTGAGTTTTGTCATGTCTTGTGCTTCTTCTCCCTCCCCGCCTACTCAGAAGGAACGAGCAATGGCTAACCAAGCACTGGAGATTTTATTAAAACATCAAACAACTCATATTAATGTAGCATTTGAAGCACTCTCCTCTTGGTCATATTCCCGATACGAATTTTCTGAACATAGAGGAACAACCCAATATGAATCATCTATTGGGTTGGAGCGCATTGACGCATCTGGAAATTCTGTTGTCATCATTGATCCCGATTCTACCTCCACTGAAACGATTGACGGAATTGTTGAAGCAACCTTACCAGAGGATCCTCCTTATTTCTCAGAGCGATTTGTAGATGACTTCGTATATGACTTGCAACGAGATACAAGTTATTGGTCCCGCCCCGCGTATGAAATCAAGATCAATAGTAGACCTGGCCGCGATCACGGGCTTGTTACAAACTCTTTCATCTATGACAGTGATTCTAGCCAACTAGTACATGCAAGTTTTCATAGCGTGAATCGCACAATTTTATTCCAAGAACAATCTTCATATCAGATTCAGCTACGCCCCATCGGAGAAATATGGCTCCCATATCGTGTGACAATGAGTGTGTCTATGAAACTCCCTATGGGAAAGCAACAGCAATACATTAGAAATGTTACCTACTACAATTTCACCCCTCGGACGGCAGATTAGTTCTTTGCTCACCACCAAGACTCTGGGGCATCCATTGTATTACTATAATCAAGTCACTTCCACAAATTCAATAGCTCTTGAAGCAGCTGAGGCAGGAGCAGGGCATGGATCTGTGTATGCCTCTGACTATCAAACACATGGTCGAGGCCGTCAGGGAAAGGTATGGATATCAGAGAGAGGCTTGAATTTAACATTCAGCGTGATCTTGGATTTTCAAGTTGGTAGTGATATTAAGAAACTCATTCCTATCGCATCATGTTTAGGTGTTGCAAGTGCTATCGCTGAATATGTTACCCCCTGTATTCCCCTATTCAAATGGCCAAATGATATTCTAATCAATGGTCATAAAGTATCTGGTATGCTCCTACAAGCGCTCAGCCCACCTCTGAATCAAATCATCCTGGGAATAGGAATTAATGTAAACCAAACTCAATTTCCAAATGAATTTGAACAGCAAGCCACCTCGCTGATTTTGTGTACAGGACAACAGATTGACAGGGCCTCTCTAATGGCATCGGTCTTGGCTCATCTTGAAAACACCCTAGAATTACTCCAACAGTCTCCATCAACAATCTGCCAACTTTATTCTGATAAACTCATTTGGATTGGACAGCGATGTAGAGTCTCTGGAACAAATCAACTCAGAGAAGGACTGTTTTTAGGAATTGATCAATCAGGTGCTTTACTACTAAAAACAGATACAGAAACTCAAACAATTTATGCAGGCGATGTCTCAATCCGTATGGCTGACGATTGACATAGGCAACAGTGCAATTAAGGCTGGACTCTTTGTAGGAGACCAACTTCATGAGCATACAACTGTTTCTTCTCTGGTTGAGTTCTTGAGACAATTAAATGATTGGAATACTCATCAACCATTTGAGAGAGTTGGGTTATGTAGTGTTGTGCCCGATCTTGCAGAGAACCTTGAAATGCAGTTGAAAATGTTTACCTCTGCACCGATATTGAGACTCAACAGCAATTTATTTCTACCAATCAACGTGAATTATAACCCCATTGAAAGTCTTGGCTTAGACAGATTAGCCTCAGCATGTGCAGGATGGTCTACCGGACAAGACGCGACGATTATCATAGACGCAGGATCTGCAATCACGATTGATCTTGTAACAAAAGATGGGGGATTTGAAGGCGGGGTCATCATGCCAGGCCCACAGATATCTAACCTAGCTGTCAAAGATTATACAGCAAATTTGGAAGCCGTACCATTGGTTCTTCCAGATGGAGTGATAGGTAATTCAACCTTGGAATCTTTACAGCTTGGAATCATTTATGGAATGATTGATGCAGTGACCAATACTATTGATCGTATCAACTGCATGTTGAATGGGACTTCAACCATCATTCTTACTGGTGGTTGGTCTCATCTTCTGTTTGAGAGGATTCCCGATGCAGTTGTGAATCCTCATTTAGTTCTTGACGGAATAAAAGTACTAATGCATCATAACCCATCCTAATGGACCCTGATAATCGTTCCTAACGTTTTGAGAAACGCGGGTTGACATTCAAATACAGCGTGGGTGCCTCCAGCAGCGGCCCAGACTTGTTGGTATTGTAATAAATCCTCATCAATATAAGTTGGAATTGGACTTGGATGACCAACTGGTGCTACTCCACCAATTGAATATCCAGTGTGCTGTAATACAAAATCAGCTCTTGCCACAGTAACAGGATAACCAACGGTTTTTGAGAGAAGGGATTCGTTAACCCGATTGCTACCACTTGCAAGTACGAGAATAGGCCGATCCACTGCAGAAAACACAAGTGATTTAACAATCTGGCCGATGACACAACCCAGAGCTCTTGACGCTTCTTGAGCAGTTCGTGTTGATTCTTGAAGTTGCACGACCGCATAATTCACTCCTAATGATTGAAGGGTGTTTTGTACATGGATGACTTTGGCGGACAGTGAGTGGTGAGATTCACCCTTTAGATTGGCCATTGCAGAGAATTTGGATTTATAGAAAACCTATGAGACTGAATTATTTTCCAGCACAGCCTAATATAGATGTAAATCTATACATTCTACACAATTTACGACACCGAAATCAAGTACTTTGAAAAGTCAAGCTCTATTGCCATTCATTTATTGTCTTGGAAAATCTGATGGTCATAAAATCACTCAATGTTACACATTCAGTATTCGCGTAAGAGCTCGGATAATTTTCAGTACGATAAACGAGCATCTTTTGAGAAGTTGATAGTTATCCTGTCATGATATTTGAAGATAGTCTCAGATTGCTTGAACTTCATATCAATCACAAAATGCAGTTGGTTCAACGACAAACTTTACGTTATTGGATTGCACTCATTCACAAATCAATTCAAGTAATTGTCATTCCGATTTCGACATATTTATTGATCGGTCGTTGGCGGTGGCTTGAAGTCGCATAGCCTCATTGATAAATTCTTTTCTCTCTAGTTTAGTCATGTTCGGAGCAATACTTTCTGGCCATTGATAAATTTGGGGAATCATGAACTTAGGAAGATATTTAACTAAGTAATCAGATAAGTCAGTAATGTGTGCTAACCCTCGAACAAATGCGACGGGTCGTTGACCAAATTTAGGATCATGCACTGGAATCACAACCGACTCTTGAACCTGAGGAAACCTATTGATATGACTTTCAATTTCCTCTGGACTAATATTTTCTCCCCCTGAAATGAACATGTTATCCTTCCGACCAAGAATGTGCAACTGCTGATCCGTATCAATCATTCCTAAATCACCTGTATGAAACCATCCATCATCATCAACAATGCTCCGAATCTTTCCATCAATGAGATAGCCCGAACACAATGCTGAGCTTCTGACCATAATTTCTTGATCTCCTGTAATCTTGATCTCATGTCCACTCAATGAATACCCCATAGAATTAGGGTTAAAACTCTTATGACTTAAAGTAATCATTGAACTTGTTTCGGTCATTCCATAACTCGTATGAACTGGCCATCCATTATTTCTCGCTGTTTCAATGACATGAGTTGGTACGGGGCCTCCGCCTACAATTACGGTACGAATATGAGATGGTGCTGATCGTTCCATGATTTGTAGTAGTTGAGCGGAAACCAAAGAGATATGCGTGATTCTCTTGGCAGAAATCGACTCATAGAGCGACGTCTGAGAATCAGGAACAACAACTTCGGCATTCGCAATTAGACATCTAAACACGATACTCATCCCTGATACATGCCAAAGTGGAAGAACTAGCAACCATCTATCTTGAGATCCTAAATTCAATGCCTTAACCACCCGCTCAGCACTGATAATGTGATGATGAGCTGAATGCACCACAGCTTTGGGATAATCTGTTGTCCCTGATGTGAATAATATCGTTTTTCCCCCATCATGAAATTGTTGGTTTCTAAACCTCTCTAAACTCTCAGCTTTGATTGATTTTGGATCAAGCGTCGTCGTCTTCAAATCTGTCCTATAGCTAATGACTTGTTGTATTCCAAGTCTTCTCATAGCTGAATCCACCATGGATGCTGGCCAACGCATACTGATCATACAAACCGTAGCACCTGAGTACAAATACTTGAGCATGAGTTGAGCCGACATGAGTTTTGAGTCCATGCAGATTCCTAAACCAGATCGCAGGTTGGAATCACCTATACCATGCTTACCCTCAGTGTGCATCATCAGGTGTGTATATGAATCGTCAGATTGTTGACGGTAAAATAAAATACAGAGTTTTATGGCTCTTCCTCGTAGAGACTTCCATCATGTAATCTCAAAACCCTGTGACATAATTGACTTAATGCAGGATTGTGTGTGGCAATCACAAATGCCTGATTATGAATATGACTGAGATTTAACAATTCTTTGTGCAGTGCCCCAGCTGTCGTAGAATCCAAACTACCAGACGGTTCATCTGCAAGAATTAGTGCAGGCTGGTTCATTAATGCACGGGCAACGGCTACGCGTTGCTGTTCTCCCCCAGATAGCTCAGACGGGCGATGGGTGAGTCGGGTATCTAGTCCTAAATCCGTTAAAAGCATCCTCGCTCTCGGTCGGGCTTTCCTAAGAGAAACTCCGCGAATTAATGCGGGCATGGCTACATTCTCTATGGCATTGAATTCTGGAAGTAGATTATGAAACTGAAAGATAAATCCTATGGATTCATTACGCCATCGACTCAATGACTCATCGTTTTGATTAAAAATATCTTGTCCATTAAATAAAATGCGCCCTTGATCCGGTCTACCAAGCGCCCCTAATAAATGCAATAGCGTTGTTTTGCCTGTTCCGCTATCGCCAATAATTGCAACAACCTCCCCGGCATTCACCGTCAAAGACACACCTGTTAATACCTCTAACCTCCCTCCTGATCCTGTCACAAATCCTTTATGTAAGTCCTCAGCAATTAAGCTTGATACCATCAGAAGAAGCGGGTATTGACGACATTGGCAAATTTAGAACCAAAGGTATAGACAAACGCGATGCTGGTGCTGAGACTGTAATCAGTAGCAAGCTCACGTTGCTGAAGAAGAATTTCTTCAAGTAACAATTCACCACTCGGCAAAGAGAGTTGGTCCCTAATCATTTCAAAACTACTTTCAAATTGTAGTGAAAAGCCCTCAAAAAGACGGACCGATATGCGTGCGAAAAATTCAGCCCGTTGTTTTGATGGATCATGCAAGTATTGAGAGCCTTCAAGACCACTAAAAATATCACCCCATGGACGACGCAGGGCAACGGTGGCATCTATCTCATGACGGGGTAACCATTCACTGTCCTCGCCAAAAATCGTTGTTTCAAAATAATCGGCATAGTATAAGCCGATCTCGTAAACGATTGTTATCGCCCGCCGTGTTGCAACCTCATAAGGAAAAATACTGTATTCAACACCTGGGGAAAATGTGATAAGATGTTTTAGATTACGATCATTTCGAGTCACATAGTCTAAGAAAATTCCTGCAGACCAATGAGGGCCAAGGCTCCGAATGAGATAACTATCTAATCCATGCCTACTGATACTGCTTCGGACAGTAGATTTGCCTTCACGTTGAATTCTGACAAGGTCATAATTAAAATATGGACGAATACGTCCCTTCCACTTTTCACTTCGATGATCGGCAAAGAACCCCCATCGAGAATCAAATACCGTACGATTAGTTTCCAAATCTAATTCAAAATCCCCTCCGTACAAATTGAATACCCAGTGGCGCCATGGATCCTTACTTAACACCTGCTCTGAATCCACCTCATCTCTATTTAAATAGCTGACTGATACAAGATCAGTATCGCTTTCATTCCCTATAAATGGAGCTAATCCCAACCGAATAGCGTCATTGATCATGGCCCTCCGTTCTTCTGCTGAGGCATCTGGAGAAACAACTCTCACTAAGTTAATTTCTGAACCATCAAGCTCCTCGCGTCCAATAAATGAAAGTTCGTATTGACTTCCAGCCAATACTGTATTGCTTCGGGTTATAAATACATGCACATCGGCCTGACTTAGATCGCGAACATAATTCACAAAATTTAATTCTGTTCGGATATGTAATTGATCACACTGGTTACAATCAAGGTATACGCTGAGTCTCTCTGTGGCATCATTTTGAGCTGTGGCTATCATTGTATGAATCATACTCAACCATACAACACACAATGTAAAATATATGGGGGTTCGGAGCATTATCGGGCGAATTTAATCTTGATGATTTTTCTCAACAAATGAGGCCTATATCAATAATTGAAGGCATAATTGTCATCATTGTTGTGATACAAGCATATGCCAATCAACCACGATATGTTTGATCCAGAATCGAAAAACATTTGTCCCACAATCTATTTGGTGAATCTACCATCTGAAATTAGATCTACTACTCGTTTAAAGTCATAACGACATTACTGATCCATTTCACATTATCTACTCTGAGTTAATGAATCCAAGAATTACCACCTAAAAGGAATCATTAACGATTGAATTGAATGTCCTTAAGAAAGAGTGTTTGATCCTAAAAGAGTCGACTCCTATAACATACTTACGACTCAAGTGCGGTAACATATCCTAACATAAAATTGAACTCATCAAGTAGATCTGTTTCTGGGTAGTTTTCTTTGGCTTCATGAATAACTTCTATAGCGGACTCCAGGTCACCAGACTCAACATAAGCGCGGGCCGCAGAACGCAAGTAATACGGGGCTCTCAGTGAATTATTATCATCCATATCTGCTGCATGTTTGAATAAATCACCGGCACGAAGATACTCCTCGCGTAATTCATAAATCGCTGCTCGGCCTGCCGTTGCACTCGCACCAAGGAAATCATTCTTGGCATCGTAGCTCTCAAACAGCTCCAAAGCAAGATCATATTGTTGTAATTCAAAATGTGCATTGGCAGCGTAGAATTTAGCTGTATTCCCTGCTGGTGTTGTCCCGTATCTATCAATTATATCCACCAGACCAAGCACTTCACCATTACCATCCAGGGCAATCTGATAATTGCTATCTTCATACTCAAGTAGAATTGCTCCAAGAAATTCCTGTGCTTGTATATTCCGAGTGTCCTGAATATAATTATAGCCAAAGAACCCAGCGACGATCAAGATCACACCCACGGCTGAGCCGATTAAAACATTTCTATTTCCGTAATAGAGAGCAAGGATTGGAGTATACCAACTTGATCTTGTCTCGGCCTGACGAGCTCTGCTCTGACTTGATGCACCCTTAGGGGCTTTTATATTTACCATTTCTAATTAAAGTAATATGTATATACTGAATACGAATTATAGCCTCATAGCCTGAAAACCATCACACCCAACATATCTGAATTTGAGCAAAAAACTGCCTTAATTTTCACACGCATATTTATGCTTTGGATTGAAAAAAGCTTTTAACGCATTATATCTCACTTTGATTGTATCCGTTTATTTTCAATTGCAGAAGAATGTGATCCATTCAGTATTTAAATCTAGATCTTTAAGTTAAATGATCTCCCAAATAAACATCAGATCAACATTGCCTATGCTGATCATTGAATCAAGTTTAAGATTAATTCGTAAAAGCTTTTTTTTAAAGAGCACTCCCTAAAACGCAATGCTTAAGTATTTCTCTGGGGAGTCAATATCAATTCTATCTAAAAATTTATCACCCTTATGGCACATAAACTTGCAATCAATGGTTTCGGTCGGATTGGCCGTCTCACACTTCGCTCAATCTTAGAACGTAATCTTACTGCATTTGAAGTGGTCGCTGTCAACGATCTGACCGATGCGGCTACTCTCGCCCATTTATTTAAGTATGATTCAGTCCACGGGCAGTATCCTGGACATGTTTCTGCAGACGGTGATCATCTTTTGATTGATGATTTCAAAATTCCTGTATTAAGCGAACGCGATCCTTCAAATTTACCCTGGACATCACTGGGTTGTGATGTCGTGATTGAGTCAACTGGTTTTTTTCGTGATCGTGCTAGTGCTACTAAGCATCTAAGAGCTGGGGCTAATAAAGTTGTCATTTCGGCCCCTGCGAAGGATACGGTTGACGCTACTATTGTTCTAGGAGTCAATGACCATGTACTCACTGGACAGGAAGAAATAATTTCAAATGCGAGTTGTACAACCAATTGTATTGCTCCGATGATTAAGGTTGTTGATGAAGCCTTTGGAATTCAAAGTGGCCTTATGACTACCGTCCATGCCTATACAAGCGATCAACGCATTCAGGATGCTCCTCACAAAGACCTCAGACGTGCACGCGCTGGTGCATATTCTATTGTTCCTACGACCACTGGGGCTGCCAAAGCAGTGGGATTAGTTCTTCCCCACATGAAAGGTAAACTTGACGGGATGGCCCTAAGAGTACCCATTCCAAATGGATCACTTACAGATCTCACCGTCCAGGTATCTGCTACGCCTTCCAAAGAAGACGTTAATTCTGCTTTCAGAACCGCTGCCAATGGCCCGTTATCTGGAATTTTAGAATATGCCTCTGATCCTATCGTATCTATTGATATTGTTCATAATGCTCACTCAGTGATTTTTGACAGTCTTGCAACGATGGTTCAAGGTAATAGCGTGAAGATACTCGGCTGGTATGACAATGAATGGGGATATGCCAACCGCGCAGTAGATGTTGCCGCACTTTTAGTTTCCAAAGCTAGCTAGCCACTGATGGCCAATGCAAAAATTAACCATAGCAGATTTAGACTTGCACGGCAAGTGTGTCCTTGTACGTGTGGATTTCAATGTGCCTTTGCACCTTTCGGATAAATCTGATTACTATGAAGTAACTGATGATACCCGTATCCGAGCTGCGCTCCCCACCATTAATGCCGTCACCAAATCTGGTGGAAAAGCGATTCTTCTCAGCCATTTAGGACGACCCAAGGGGCAGCCTGAAGAAAGGTTTAGCCTTGCTCCAGTGGCTGATCAATTGGGTCAAATTTTGGATACAACAGTTCGGTTTTCAAGTGAAACTGTTGGTTCTGTTGTGGCGAAGACGATCCGCACGATGCCAAATGGTACGATCCTCTTGTTGGAGAATACTCGCTATTTTTCTGATGAAATAACAAATGATCCTTCGTTTGCGTCAGACCTTGCCGATCTTGGAGACATGTATATAAATGATGCATTTGGAACGGCTCACCGCTCTCATGCTTCAAATGTAGGTGTTGCAGCTCACTTCCCTGATCTATCTGCGGCAGGCTACCTTTTAGAAAAAGAGTTATTGCTCCTTGGAAATGCCTTACAATCTCCCTCTCATCCTATGGTTGCCCTTATAGGTGGTGCTAAGGTATCTGATAAAATGGGAGTCATTGCCAACCTATCTGCAATTGTAGACCATATCCTGATTGGTGGAGCCATGGCCTATACATTCTTGATGGCCAAGGGAATCAAGGTAGGAAAATCTCTTGTAGAAAAAGACCGCATTGATGATGCTTTAGAACTCATCGACATTGCTGGGGACAAACTCCATTTACCAAGTGATCATATTGTTAGCACATCTCTGGATTCACCTTTGGAACGTCAAACGGTAACGGGAGAAATTGAAGATGACAACGTCCTTGGGGTAGATATCGGCCCTCAAACGATTGCAACTTATACTGATTTGGTCGGACAGGCACGAACCTGTATATGGAATGGCCCAATGGGTGTCTTTGAAGTTCCTGAATATGCAGCCGGCACCACAGCAATGGCTCAAGCTGTTGCATCAGCGACCGATCATGGTGCAATTACTATTGTCGGAGGCGGTGATTCTGTGGCAGCCATTAAGCAATCTCACCTCCAACATAAGGTCACGCATGTTTCAACAGGCGGCGGTGCCATGCTGAAATTCCTTGAGGGAAAAACTCTTCCTGGGGTGGATGCTCTAACTGACCGTTAGTAGAATGGTCGGCTGATAAGCGCTATCACTATTGCATAGTCTCTGATACCCATGTTGGGTTAGAGGTTTAGACGCTTTAACTCTTCCACTGCATAATTCGCAGCTCTGGCCGTTAGGGCCATGTAGGTAATTGATGGATTTTGGCAGGCAGATGAGGTCATACATGCTCCATCGGTAACAAAAACATTTGGCACCGCATGGCATTGGTTGTGAGCATTGAGAATGCTGGTCGCAGGATCGCGTCCCATGCGCGCGGTGCCCATTTCGTGAATACCAAGCCCGGGCTCTGCACCAAGCCCTCCCTCAATATAAAGGTCAAACATTTGAATATTCTTTGCTCCTGACGCGTCAAGCATTTCAGCAGCTGAATGTTTCATATCCTCACGCATTGCAAACTCATTCTCGCCCCAATTACAATGAATTTTCAGTGCTGGAATTCCCCATGGGTCTGTGACCGATTCATCAAGGGTAACATAATTTTCGTATCGGGGCAATGCCTCCCCGAAGGCTTCAAGGATCATTTCCCATGGGCCAGGATGTCGGAGTTCCTCTTTGAGATTTTTACCAAATCCTGAAACATCCCGTCTCCAAGATGCCCTAAATGCCTCTCCCTGATATCCAAAGCCCCTGAGATAATCACTGCGATTTGTTCGCTTGGATAGATTCCGAAACCTTGGAATATAGATCCCATTTGGTCTGTTTCCTTGATAATAACGATCATCACCACCGACTAATTGACCAGTAGCTCCAATATGAAAATGGTGATCCATCAAGTAATGCCCTAAAACCCCACTATCATTGGCAAATCCGTTGGGAAATCTTGATGATTTAGAGTTTAACATGATTTGAGTTGTACCAAGGGCAGAAGCACACAAGAAGATGACTCTGGCATATGCTTCCCGCATCATTCCAGTTCTACGATCAACATACCGAACACCTACGGCTTTCCCTTTTTCGTCATCGTAGATCATACTATGAACCACACTCTCTGGTTGTAATGTAAGTTTGCCTGTTGCGAAGGCAGCGGGTAGTGTCGCACTTTGACTGCTGAAATAGGCTCCTGCAGAACAACCACGGTAGCATTCACCGCAGTAATGACATGCCGCTCTGCCTAAGTGGGGTTTCGTGAGAATTGCTGCACGTCCGATTGTCAACAGACGATCATCAAAATGTTTTGCTATGGCTTCCTTCACTTGTTGTTCTCCCCAATTTAAATCCATCGGTGGAAGAAAAACTCCATCTGGGCATTGATCAAGCCCCTCTGACTGGCCTGTAATACCAGCGAACTTCTCTACATGGTCATACCATGGTGCAATGTCTTCATACCGAATGGGCCAATCAATCGCCATTCCATCTCCGAGGTTTGCTTCAAAATCTTGTGAACCCCATCTGTAGCATTGTCTAGCCCATAACAAAGAACGTCCGCCTACCACATCTGCTCTAATCCATGTAAAAGGATCTTCTTCAACATAGGGGTTTTCTTGATCATTGATAAAGAAATGTTCGGTATGCTCCCCAAAGGCATAGGTGCGAGATTGGACAGGATACAACTCTTTATGCCTCCGCGAGCCTTTGCTATTACGGGCAGGGAATTCCCAGCTCTCAAGATATTCTGTGATATATCCCTCACCATGCTTTAGATTAAATCCGCGTTCTAATAGCAATACATTCAATCCAGCTTCAGTGAGCTCTTTAGCGGCAAACCCTCCACTGATACCAGATCCTACAACAATGATATCACTCTCCTCTCTGGGTATTGCAATATTCGGCATTTTTGGGTTCATCACGAATCACTTCATGAAATACTAATTTACGACTTGTCTAGGAAATATGTAATTCTTTTCTCAACACATTTCGGGAGGTTATCCACATATTACAATCATTATTGACATACAATTGGATTAATTTATATCCGATCACTTAGTTGAAAACTGACTAGATGCATCTTGGGAATCAATTTTCGGGAGTTGAGCTATAAGATGAATCGCCTCATTAACACGATTGAAAAGAGTATTGTGTAAATTGGCATTATGATTCCTGTCTGTTTTCACCTCTATTATGCACGGCCCTGATAAATCTGAGGCAGAACTGAATACATTTTGAAACTCAACGCATGAGTTAACCTTCGTATAGGGTATTTCAAATTGCTTTGCTGCATTCTCAAAATCATAGCCGTGAGGTGTACCAAGAACTTTTTCAAATACTTCGCTCTTCAAAGCAATTGGGAGCATATTAAATATGCCTCCCCCGTTGTTATTGATTGCAATGATGGTCACATTCCTTTCTTTCAACAATGAAAGGGAATTGATATCATGTAACATAGCAAGATCTCCAATTAATATAACACCGTGCCTAGGATCCGCTTGTGATATTCCTGCCGCTGTACTCAATGTTCCGTCTATGCCACTCGCACCTCGATTAGCATAAACTCTCACATGTGAATTCTGGCTTCTATTATAGAATGTCTGCAAATCTCGAATTGGCATACTATTTGCTCCCAAGATCCATGCGGTATCAGCCATTAATTTAGATAGGAGCCAGGCCAGAGCAGGTTCTGAAATCTCTTTGCTTAGATCAGAGGAAAGTATATTCTCCACAGTATAATCCGCTCGCTTCCATGCATCCAACCAAGATGTATGTGACTGATGTTGAGTCAAGTTATTTTTGACTAGATCACAAAATTCAGTAATTGAGGATTGAATGCGATCAGTAACTACATGGAATGGATCAATGCGGACTGAGGAAGGAGAAACCAAGATGAATCGTTCTGCAGAAGCATTTGATAAATACGTTTGCAATTCCTTAGACACTGGGGGGAACCCAAAATACAAGATGGCATCTGGGCAATAGGTTGCCTTAAATGAGGGGCTCCTAAGGATCAAATCAAAGAAATTCACACTATGATTGACCGAATGAATTGGAGCACAAATATCTGAGAAAAGGGGCCAATCTAACTGCTGAACTAACTCTGAAATTGCTTGCCCGTCTTCGTGAGCATGAAATCTTCCGGCCACGATCAGTCCACGATGAGCTCTCAAAATACTCTTCATAAGTTCTGCATCCTCAGAGGCAGTACTGATCATAGGAGTCGCGTATCGTGTGTGTGGACCTTGTTGGGTTGACCATGAAAAATTAGGAATTGATTGTTCTTCATTATTCATTTCCACTAATGGTTCTCTGAACATACAATTGAGATGCACTGGCCCATAAAGTGATTTGTGAACGGCATAATCAATCGTTGAACGTATGTATGGTTCATAGTCATTGATTTCGGGGGCTGGCAGGTCGGCAAACCATCTTGAGTAACGACCAAAGATGTGAATTTGGTCAATGGTTTGATTAGATTTTGTATCCCGAAGTTCAGGTGGACGGTCGGCCGTGAGACAAATCATTGGCACACCATCAAGTGAAGACTCAATCACAGCGGGCAGCCCGTTGGCAACTGCAGTCCCAGATGTTGTAATCCATACGCATGGACGAAGAGTTGTACGACCATAACCGAGAGCATAAAATGCACTGCCCCGCTCATCAAAATGAACGACTACATGCGTTGATGGGTGACTGATCGCTGCCAACGCCAAGGGAGCACTCCGAAATCCCGGCGCAATGATAAATTGATTCACACCACAGCGAACTAGCTCGTCAATGATCAAGTATGCGCGTTGGGCATTGCCTTGTATCATCGGTCTTGAAATTCTGGATTTTCCGAAGAGGTGTTGATCTTTAGAAAATCTTCCAGATCTCCGATCTTATGCCCAACCTCATTCCACTCATCTAGGGGAGTTGAGCCGCGCACAATCCCCGCCCCAGAATACAGTCGCACAACTACCCCAGACACCAATGCAGAGCGTATCGCCACAGCAAATTCAGCTTCATTGACTCCTAACCAGCCAATAGGCCCGCCATACCAACCCCTATCAAATGGTTCATGGTTTCGAATGAAGTCCAGAGCACGTTCAGAAGGATACCCTCCAACCGCAGGAGTCGGATGCAATGCTTCCAATACATCAAGGCTTGTATACTCCTGTTTCATGATTGCACGAAGTCTAGAAACTAAATGTCTCTCCGAAGCCAAGCGCATGATTGAAGGGAGTGTATCCATGGTCACATGAGCCGCCAATAAAGAAATCTCCTCTTGAAGACTCATCCTTACATATTCATGCTCTCGTTGCTCTTTTGCACTTCTAACTAATTCATCAATCATTCTTGCATCATCAAGGTCTGATTCTCCACGAGGACATGTTCCTGCAACTGCTTCACTTTCAATTGAACGCCCCTCACGTCTGAACAATCTTTCAGGAGATGCACCCAAAAATGCCTCATCTGAAGTCGGTTCAAATAGAAAATGAAAACAGTTAGAATTAATTGATTTTAGGTACTGAATCATTGAAATGGGGCTCAGAGATTCGGCTACCCTAATGGCGGCCTCCCTTGCTAATACGACCTTATCCAGAGGAGTTGAGGCAAATCTTTTCAGGGCGCACTGTACAACTCGTCCCCATTTCTCATACTCTGGTCGAAAACTGTGGCCAAGAGAGTTGTGATACTCTTGAGGTTGATGTGAATACCCCCCAAGTCCTTCCAGTTGCTCTACGATGGATTCCAGTTGATGCAGATCATCTGGAAACACAAGATTACAATGAAGCGTGGTTGAGTGTGATTTGTTCTGAAGTTCAAACCTTGGCAGAACGAATCTCCACGATCCAAACCTATTCCAATGCTCTTCATGCGCTGCATTTAAGTCAAATCGAATTCCCCCATAGTACCGAATGCCCTGATGACACCCCGCCAAACGATCTTTAAGCTGACTGCGTAATTTTTTCAGATCAGTCGCATCAGAGGAGTAGTGACAATCTGCCTCTCCAATTGCCGCAACTTCAATGCCGTAATCCCTGCCTGACCAATAAATTCGTCCACCTGGAGGTTGCTCAGAGAGCCAATGCAGTGGAGAGACTCCATTAACCTGAACAGACAATTTGCTTATTCGTGATTTAGATATAATGGATTGATCCTGAAATAGATTGATGATAGCATATTTTAATTCATTCACTGAACTAGCATATTCTTGACGAATCATAAACTACTTACCTCCTTTAAAGGATTTTTTATTGATTATATTCTCAACAATACTTTGCTCAATCGACTCAAAATCCTTGAGCGTAATACCATGGCGCAATGCCCCGCGAATTATGTACGACCTTAATATATGATCTGGGACGGGCAACGTATACATTATTTTCCAACATCGACTGACAACTGGGCGCATAAGATAAGTAAGAACACCCCAACGAAAAATGACAAAGCCAATCAATCCGATCACTAAAGCGTCATACTGACCTGACATAGCCAATAATGACATCGTCGTAGCATATAAAATTGCTTGTAGCAAAACAGCATCAAAGATTTTCAAGATGGGTGTGAAGTTACGGCTTACCAAAGAAGGTGCAATGATTTGCCATGCAGGAAAAAACAGTAGAACACTCAAGGCAATCTGCCACGGGTCAAGATACATGATTCCAAGAGCCATGATCCACAGTGACAAGGTATGTGGTGAGCGAAGCCAAGTATCAGAGAATGCTAAGTGCAATTCAAGAGGCTCTCGCTCAAAAAGCTCACTCGCATAGTCATTGAGAAGGTCAACGGTCGTTTTGTACCAGATCCCTGACTCAGTCAAAATTCCCTGAGGAGTATTGTGATACTTGACCCTACTTTTTGGCCACAGTGGCCAGCTCATATTATCGTTTTTTACGGAGGCGTTACCCAACTCCTATCAACATGTTGAGGTGAGTCATGCTATTGAGATCCAATATTAATAAAATATCTTAAGCGATTCGGAGAAATCGTAACTTGGCGCAACATCAAATCAGATGGAAACTCAACCGTAGGTTGAATTCTCCCAGTGGTATCAGCAAAGATTTGACTGTAGGATACTAACGCACGAATGCGCTTTTCTTGAAGTGCTTCTGAAAATTTTGACAGCGGGACTTGATAAGTAATGGTTACTGATTCTGGTTCTAATTGAACAATACTTTGTGCGTTAGGAATTCCTATGATCTCAACTTTGACCTGTTGCTTTTGCCCTTCTGTATATTGAGGGGAAATCCCAGTTAATGTTGTTCTTTTCTGGGATAAACTTACTAAGCCACGAAGAGAATCACTTAAATCCACTTGATGATAGACCGTATCATTGACTCCGACTAAAGTATCTAACTCGGTAGGCCATGATTTGATGAGACGAATCATTGATTCTGGACCAGAAATTAGAATGCTATCTGGCTCAAGTTGAAGGTCACCAATAAAAAAATATGGTGGACGTGAGATTTGAGTGACTCGAGATTCAATTGGAACTTTGCGTTCCATCCGTTTTTCCTTTTGAAAGTTAATTCTCTCTGGCACAATAGACTCTATTGTGACGCGCTCTGGAATACGAAGTAATAACTGGGTATCCAGAGTACCTGTTTCATAATTTATTGTAATAGGATTCCGCGAATACCGTGCCCGAAATCGTTGGATTATGAGGCTAATTCCAGGCCCATATAATGTAGCTTGAATGGTCTCTGGAAGACGGTGAGTGAGGGCTGAATCCGCATCTAGTCCGATCACACAGGATGGAGTGATTATATCCGCTTTTGATGCACACGTTGGATATTCAACAGAGAGATACTGGTACTCAGAAAGGCTCAGTAAAAACCAAATAAGCGTAGATGCAGATAAACTGAAAATCATGATGCGACGGCGATTCGCAGAGGGCTGCTTTGATGTCTCATTGAGTCTAGCTTGGTCTCCAAGAATCACCCATCTGACATCACTCCACAATTTTTCCAATTTTTCTAACATTCTGATTTCATAGACTGAAAAAAATTGTCTGAAAATTGATTGACCAGAAATCGATTTTATGAAATATACTTCAAAAATAACTTATCTCAGCGAATTGTCTTGCATTTCAAATGCAAACATCTTCTATATCTCAGATTCACCAAATAGTCCATTACCTCAACAACCTCTGCCCCCTTAACAACTTGCGCTTAGTCGGGTTGATAGTCTACCAAAGAGAAAGCGAACATGAGCGGGTTATTGAACTTCCCTCGGATAGTGGAGATTCAAAAGTTGAGCCATCTCATGATGATAGCGTCTTTGCTCAATTCCGAAAAACAGGCGTGGATTTAAGTATTTCGCTCTCTGATTTCGGAATCATTGAACCCATCCACATGATTCAGAATAGACAAGATGACATCCTCCATAACCTTAAAAATCCTTTCGTCAAGGGAGTCATGTTATTGGTTAAAAGAAGTAAATGAAGAGGGTAATCCATCCGATGACGGTGACACCCGCGGGAGACACTTGGATGCCATCCGCCCATCGTCCAGTGAACGTCATGTGCTGGATCACAGTGCACATCACTATTGAGCCCATAAAGACAAGACCAGGCGTATTGAATCCGTAGAATAGAGACAGTGCAAGCCCAGCAAATGTGGGAAGCCAGTAATTAATGAGAGTATGGAGCGCGCGAGCGATCGCCTCTTCTGGGGTCATGGTAATTGATGATTAGGTGGTGAGAAATTGGGTGATGTGACTATTATCAAATCCGTAAGTGTTCAGACGGGTATTGTTTCAAAGTTAGTTGAACGTATCCTCTGGGGCTTGTTCCATCTCAGAATTCATCGGGAAATACCATTCGGACAGGTGGG
>JAPOTS010000067.1 GCA_026709065.1 Bacteroidota bacterium | reverse complement strand
ACCTATAAATATGAGTTTTTGAAATTTGACCTCATCTGAAACCGCCGAAGTCAGGATTATTGGCGCAATACGATCCAATTGGATGAGTTCATCTTGGCCGCTTGCCTATTGACATTTTAAGGAGTATCACTTGCACGCTTTCGACTCTGTCGGGTCATGTACCTATGCCAAATCCTTACATCCTGATTATGTCCTCTTAGTGTCGAGTTAAATGAATGTCCCCCTTCAGGGCTTGCAACAAAAAACATATAATCGTGATTTTCTGCAGAGGCGGTTGCCTTGAGAGTGGTGGGAGATGGATTAGTAATTGGACCAGGAGGTAATCCCTGATATAAATAGGTATTATAGGGGTGTTTAATCCTATAATCTCGGTAAAATAATCGCCGACGCTTACCTTCAATTTCTATGAGTGCAAATTGCACCGTAGGATCTGCCTGTAATGGCCATTGACGGCGTAAACGATTCAAGTAGACCCCAGCGATTCTAGATTTTTCAGACTCCAAGTTTGTTTCCCACTCCACTATTGCAGCTATATTTAATACTTGATCAGGGGTCATTGCAATGGTATCGGCTGTCATAAAGAGTTCACGTTCATAAAATGAATCATACTCTCGCTTGATGCGGCGCACAACGTTATGCGCATCGGTAAGCCAATAGAAGTGATATGTATCTGGAAGCATATAGCCAAATAAATGTAACGTATCAGTGCCAAGTGATGAGGCCAACGAAGTGTCTCGCAAGGCCTTAAGAAAGTCCTGAGGCTCAAAGGCCATATTAAGTGATGCGACTTGGGCAACTCGTTCGCGTGTGGTTCCTGAGGGAATTCTGACCGAAACTGGGGATTGCAGGCCTTTGCGAAGGGTCTGCAATAACTTGAGATTTGACTTTGGAGAAGAAAATACATAATGCCCAGCCTTGATTTGATCAGCCCAGCCCGTTGCATTAGCCAATAATTCAAATGTCCATGCCTGATGTATCAATCCTTGATATTCAAGAGAGTCTACCACATCGGTCAATGAACTTTCTGGATAGATATATAACGATTTCTCAGAATCAAAAGAAGATGTATTTGGCGAGAATAGTAAGTAAGTAATGCCTAATCCAGCGATCAGGGTCAAACAAAGCATGGCTCCAAATTTGCGACGCATCGGAGCTATTGTGACTGATATTTTTGGCGTTCCAATGCTCGTGTCTCATCAATGATACGCTCAAAGAGTCGACGCATCGCCTCGGGAGGAAGTGGTCCAGGATTAATTTTCATGACATTGGACAGAATGATTTTTTCTCTAGCAGGCATATAGATGGGGAGGCCTAATTGTTGTTTGATGTGTCCGATTTTATTGGCCAATGTTGAACGTTCATTCAACAAAGCAACCAATTTTTTGTCAATTTCGTCAATTTGATCTCGCAACGGGTTGATGTCTTTTTCAGAAACGGTTGATTGAGATGATACAGGTTTCATAGTCTAATTTTTATGGCCCCCCTAATTTAAGGAACAACGATGGACTTTGAATGTAAACCATTATATTATAAAATGTCTTATCTTACAATAAAGATTTGCACCAATGATGTACAAATACTTATTACTTGTTATTATTGCATGCTTAGCATCTTCCCCTGCGGATGCTCAATTCCGGGAGGAAGTTCCTAATGAATTTCCCCAAACCAGATTATATAGCCCTTCGGGTAAGATAGGTGCTGTACTCAATGCCATCTTTAACCCAAGTGTCTTCCAAATGAGCCATAGTTTTGAAATGTCGGCAGGGTCTTTCGGTGGTAACGGCTATTCTATGGGAATGTACACAAATACGATGTTATGGCAATTTAGCCCTAAGTTTGCTGCTCGGATGGACATTGCAGTCGCATATTCCCCTCAGAGTCAATTTTCCCATAATAGTGGATTTTCAAATCAAGCCCCTCGCGTTTTTCTACGTAATGCTGAAGTCGCATGGAAGCCGTCAGATCGCTTTCAATTAAACATTCAGATACGTCAAAATCCCTATCCATATCATGGATTGATGGGATATGGTCCATATGGCTATGGATATAATCGGAGACATATGGGTTTTCATGGAAGGAATTTCTGGTTCTAATTCTTAACAATCGGAGTGCATATGGGCCGATTGAAATTGTTAGGATTAGATGCTTTTGTGGCCATCGTTGGGCTAGGTGTCACAGCATTGGTGATTTCTGTATTAGTAAATATACCAGTGTTTAGGAGTGCTATTTTACCTCAGCAGGTCGCCTCAACTGTTGAGGTATCATCTAATCCTGTTGGGTATCCTGATGCCACCGATATTTTCCAAGTTGAGATTCGTAATGGAGTCGGAGTACAGGGGGCGGCAGAACAAATGAGAGACTATCTTCGATCAAAAGGATATGATGTGGTTGCAGTAGGTAATCATCATTCGTTTGATGTTGATAAAACCACAATAGTTGATAGAATTGGAAACCTTGAAATTGCCAGTCAAGTTGCGGCATCACTAGGTTTGTCCCCTGATCGAATTCAGGAGGATGTTCGTACTGAATTTCATTTGGATGCTTCTATCATCATTGGTAAAGATTACGGGATGATTCCTCCATTTACCCAGCAATCAGGAACTACTCAAGAATCAAATTTAAATGATACCAACTGATTCGGATACTTCTGCTGTTGTGCAGAATAAACAACGTCAGGGTTCTGTATCCGTTCAGATTCTTGTTAAGGAAGCATTGATAGCTATCCAAGACAAGAAGGCAATGGATGTCATCATCATGGACATGTATGAAGTGAGCGGATTGGCAGATTATTTTATACTTTGCTCTGGTTCTACTGATATCCAAGTTAAAGCGATCGCAGAATCTGTTGAAACACGACTCAAGCTTGAATGTCAAGAATCCCCATGGCATGTTGAAGGTGCAGAACATCGACAATGGGTGTTACTAGACTACATTGATTTGGTCATCCATATATTTACACCAGAGAGACGTGAATTCTATGATTTAGAACGATTATGGAGTGATGCCCCTTCTGAAATTGTTGGTGAAGGGCCTGTCTCCATACTTCATTCATGAAGAGGGGGCGGTTTTTCTTCGCTATATGGGTCATAGGATGTATTGGTGCATGTAGTGGGCCGAATGCCTCTACGCCTGTTGATCCTGATCTGAAGTTTGGTCATAGATATATAAAGGAATCTCCCGATGGAGAATATATTGTATCGATTACGAAGCCTGACTCAGAAACTGATTATACCTACTTTCCTGCTACTTTTAATCACGTCATTATTCGTTCAGATTCAATCACTGCTGAGAGGAACGCCGTTCCAGTGGAGGCATTAGTCAAGGGAAATTTCCCTGATTTATGTACGGAATTACATAGATTTGATCAAAAACGAGCTGGAAACATCATCACCACTACCTTAGAGATGCGAAGGCCTACATCTCGCGTTTGTGCGAATTTAATCTACCCCTATCAAATTTATCTTACCTTGAGCGATGAATTCATTCAAGGGTATTACATCCTGAAACTCAACGATAGGGTCATTCCATTCAAAGTCATCACTGCTGACGACGAGTAACGTACAGGTAAGAAAGATTTGGGAATTATATCGCAATGAAATTAAGGATATACGGATTCAGAGCAACTAGAGGCTTCATTTCTTCGAATCTTTACGAGTCTTGAGCAAATCTACGGGTTGAAAGACTGCTTTACGCATTGTCTCAATATCTACACCCGGCATATCAAACTCTTCATTCAACTCTTCCTGTGAGGTTGATAGTCAGGAGGCTAAATATCCAACTTTGGGCTTGCTTATAGTTGTCTTAGGTTTATTCACCTTCTTAATTTGGAATTTGTTCTTCAGTGTATGGCATTATCGTACACATATCCATTGAAGAGCCACTCGACAGCTAACCTTCAGAATCTCTTCAACCTGTCCTCTCAAACCGCATGCTAAGTCTGCCCTGTTATCAATTTTTTAATTTGACAATTAAACATTTATTGCGTATTATTG
>JAPOTS010000022.1 GCA_026709065.1 Bacteroidota bacterium | reverse complement strand
ACCTATAAATATGAGTTTTTGAAATTTGACCTCATCTGAAACCGCCGAAGTCAGGATGAGAAAACCCGAATAGATACTTGCAAACCACCAGATCAACGATCATCGGATGATTATGCATAAGTAGCTTGGTCTCCACATTCACGATAATCAAGAATGCTATGAGTGATAAGCGGTTGATTCTACACGGAAGGTATTGGATTTCTGATCCCCTTAATCCGTATCTTGAAACGTTTTCTGGGAGTGCCAGTAGGGAATGGGTTCATCGTTATATCTTTATTTCCGACTACCTCCAAGTCGTAGTGATAGATGATTATCAAGAGGTTAATGATCATTTGCAATTCAAATAATCGTTGCCCAAGACAGGTGTGAGATCCAAAACCATAGGTGCCATAAGCTCCTGGTTGCTTATGCTCGGCTCTATCTGGCAAATATCGATCAATATCAAATGTCAGTGGATCTTTAAATAGAGACTCGTCATAATTAGAAGCGGTTTGAAAAACGAGCAGGCTGACACCTGGAGGAACTTCATACCCATTATAGACAAAGCGATTCACGACTCTCCGCAACTGTAGATTAATCACTGGATACATTCGTCCAGCCTCCATGATCAAACGTTGGGTCACGTCAATGCTTTCTTGGTCAAATTCTTCCTCGGCCGGCAAGTGTCCATTTCCAAATAGTTTTTCAGCCTCTGCATAAATTCGCTTATGAATATCTGGGTTTTTGAGAACGGAATAGATCGTAAAAGCAAGTGCAGATCCTACATAAATGATCGTAAACAAACTTGAAGCAAATGAAAATGTCAGATCTGCCTCTGTAATTAAACCAGGATCATTCTTGTGAATACCGATAAAGCCGTCTGCCCAATTGCTTGGTTCACCTCTGCGTTGACCAGGCGTATGGGTTGAGATCACCATCTCTTTGAATTCATGTACGTGTTTTTTGTAACGCTTCATCTTTGGGGTATGGAGTAAAAACTCAGGAAGAACAGCACCACCTTTGATCAACTGTGCACGATGAGCGAATTTTGTGACCTCATCCAAGAAACCAGGGCATTCATTACTGAAGCCTAAAGTTGCCATCTGTGTACTGATGTGCTTCTTGAAGGTAGCACCCATTCGTAGTGCAGATCCTGATTTCCATTGACTTAGAGATGAATAGATACATTTATACATTTCTGGAAGCCGACCCCCTATCGCAGAGCGAGAGTAATAATTACTCATAGATTTACGAAGTTTGTAATGTGGAGCACCGTCTGAACCTACAAGGCTGACGGATGCCCCATAAACATTCTCAAGATCCCTGATAAATTCTTTTGTGCGCAAATAGAAGCGTGAGTGTTTACTGATCCACTGATTGACTTCAACGCCCATCATAGCATATAAAGGAGTCCCTTTGAATTTAATGGGCAACTTCATCACGGATCCATATTGAGAGTAGAGTTGGTGCGCACCGCTTGCAAGGTTTCCATCCCGGAAAGCTTTAATCCGCAATATATCACGAACCTGAACTTTGGGAACCGGCTTGGTGGACACAGAGACATTACTGAGTTGGACAACCGATTCTTTCACTGCTAAGGACACGGTTCTCCCAATGAGGTCCAGTTTCGAGAGTAGCTGTATCCGATCAAGCAATTCTTCATAATCTTCCTCATCAAACAGTACCTTGAACCATTCAGCCGAGTGTAACAAAGCCACAAGAATCGTATCTCTCGGTTCAGGAATGGACATGGGGTCAAACAGGTGAGAAACGATTCTGCTCTTCGCTTCTTGCAGAACCGCGATGCCCGTGTCTGGATAGGTTTGAGATCGAGTAACTGTTCGATTAATACGATAAAAACCACCCAGCTCATGGAGGAGTATTTTTCTGGCTACTAAGTGTTCCAAAGAAGTTGAAATGATTTCGTCACTCTTACTAGCAGTACGCTCAATCCAGTATTGAGTATCAAACGTTTTCTCAGCTCCATGAATCAATTCAATCAAGGGATCAAGTAGTTCTTCACCAATTGGCTCATGGTTGACTAAATACAGGGAATTCATATCTGTATCAATCCGCCCTTGAAGTGCTAAATCAGCTAAAAGTGCACCGGCCATGACACAGGATAATTGCCAACCTGGGCTTACATCTAAATAGCCAGTTTCCTCACTCAGCATCACAAGAATCAATTCTTCTGCTAAGGTAATTTTAGATGAAGGAGTAAAATTGCTCATCACTTATGTGAAGTTGTGAAAAAAGTTGAAACAGGGATATTTGATGGAATGCACCATGTGAGAGCCATGGGTTTGTTATCAATCCAGACAGGCTCAATGCACTTGATTCATGGTAGAACCAACCTACATGACTTAGAGTCATTATCGCACATGGATATCAAAATTCTGAAAATACAAATACATTCTCAATGATATTAAAGTCGATAGAATCTTGGAAACAACCTATAATATAAAGTAATTTCAGATATATTACAAAATAAGATTCAGAACTCTGTGCACTTTAACCCCAATACTGTTGCTTTAAGGATTTTTTGATGTGACAGGCGTGAGAAATTTTGGTGTCCACTCATGTTCTCTCGTGAGAGATGCCTCTCCGTCGGATAGGGTACTTACTCATTTTTTGACTCCGTCCCCGCGGCTTTCGTTGTTCTTGACTGGATACAATACGCTCCTCCAGTATTTCGTCAACCAAATGCTCACTCATGACCTGTGGGATCTTGTTCTGGGAGGGGAACGCCGGGTTGTTGAATTCGCCGTTGGAGAACATTGACGGTATGCACGAAAGATAATCGGTCCAGATCCTCGTCCGCTTTTTTTGCCGGCCTGTGTGATCAATGCACGCACAGCATAATAGGCCAGCATCAATCCCTCATATTCTTGTTGTATGAGATTGGGGGTTTTGCTACGCAACATAGCCCTTGGTCCCAACATTTGCGTTTGACCTTGTCATAGGCCGTTTCGATTTCCCACCGTTCATGGTACAGTGCGGCAAGTTCATCCGCGGGGCCTCTTCTGGATCCAACATCGTAGTCACCAGCCTGTATACCGTCGCATCTTCTTGTTTGAGGGTGTAATCAATCACGCGGACCTCACAGCTGTTGTCTATGCCCTTGCCTCTAAAAACACTACGCCAAGATCCATATTCATGCGCCTCCTTCACAGGGAAATGCGGTTGACCGCATGCCCGCCAAAGCAAGTGTTTGCCCGTAACCACAAGGGAAAGCCCGTATACCCCCGATCTGCAAGCAATAGCACGCCCGGCCCCATACTCGATATCAGTTCTTTTGCCTGTGTCTGCTCCGATTCCTTGTAGGGGCCCCGAACACCATGCAAAGGGTGCACGCATGCCCAATTCCAAGAGCATGGAAATACGCAACTTGGGAAAAGCCGTCTGTCCCCGTGAACATCTAGGCAATCCAAAAAATGCTCGGTTACTTTTCTCTTCAGGTAGACTAAGCGTTAACCATCTGTCGCCACGAGACGACGGCCAGTGCACATTGCTCTGACCTAGCTCTGCCATGTAGTCATGAACTCGATTTGGCAATGGAGATTTTGTTTCGTATCTTATTCGGGACATGGAATCTTCTACTCCCATTCTTGCTACCCTTCGGGGTTCTTTATCAGCTGTATCTGCGACGGTAACGTCTCACTCTGGTCAGAGTCGTAATGATCTTGGTAGAGCGATATGCAGGCAGTTCAATCTCGTAACTACTCGTGGGAAGCTCCGTCTTTCCGGGTGTATGAAGGCTTTATCGACGTTAGCACATGAAGGACATTTCACCCTTCCTGAGAAGCAGTCGGAGTCTCCTGTACGTGGACCTCGGTGTCTGGATATCGTGATTCCCAAGCCATCGGAGCTTCCACGGGATGTGCGTAAGATCAAGGATCTGGAGATTGCCGTGGTCTCTGGATCAGAGGATCGAATGATTTGGAATACGCTTCTTGCTGCAGAACATCCACTCGGAACGACGACCTTTGCAGGTCCCCAAGTTCGGTATTTGATTCAGAGTGCACATGGGATTCTTGGTGTCGTTGGA
>JAPOTS010000086.1 GCA_026709065.1 Bacteroidota bacterium | reverse complement strand
TGGAGAATCCTTGAAAATTAAGACATATACGAGAAAGATGCGTATATTTTAAAAAACGCATTTATTTTCAACTATCAAAGTGTCCAATATAGGTTAAGTTCATTTGTTTTGATGATACAGTGGAGCAAACGCAATGGTTGGCTAAGAAAATAGCTGACAATTTATCAAAGGATGAGCTTTGTTACGAAGACATCATTGTTATCAACCCAGATCCACTTACTACCCGAAAAAATGTTGGGCATGTTCGCGCTCACCTCTTAGACATGGGAATCAATAACCATCTTGCTGGTATTACGACCAGCCCTGATATTTTCGTTCATTCCAAAGAATCAATCATTTTTACAGGTGCCCATCGTGCAAAAGGTAACGAGGCTTCAATGGTATATATCATCAATGCACATGAATGTTATTCTGGACCATATGCAGGATTGAATTTAGCCAAAATTCGTAATCAACTTTTCACTGCAATTACCCGAAGTAAGGCATGGGTGCGCGTACTTGGTATAGGTGATGGAATGAAAGAGTTAATGGAAGAATATAATTCTTTGCTGTTGAACAATTTTGAATTAAAATTCAAGTATCCAACGAAAGAGGAGATCAAACATTTACGAATTATACACCGAGATGCACGAATTGAAGATATTGATCGGTTTGAATCAAATGGGAATTACCTGACTAAATTACTTGAGGATGTTGAATCTGGAAGCATTCAACGGGAAGACTTGGATAATAATCTTGTGACAAAACTTCAAACACTTCTTTCTGAGGACGATTAAGAATTATGTCGTCACCCATAGAGATTGTTAATGAAATTAACTCAATCATTTCTCATTTAACGAGAAATAATTTAGTTGATGACCAGAATTTCGCGTATTTTACGAGCCGTAGAGGAACAACCCAGATACGATTTAGAGGATCAGAGTATCTTTCGGATGCCTTGAAAAAGCGTGATTATTTCGAATTATACAGATTGATGACTACCCGGCGAGTCTATAACATCAAAATGCTTGATGGTGGGCTGATCCAGATGAACTACGAGTTTGTTGAAACATCGCTGAAGCGTCATCGACTGGCGTTTTATCCTTCTCCAACTTTAGATGAGTTCTCTACAAATCCTGAAATTTATTTTGATGATGAAATTGATGGAGATATTGTTGTGACAAATACCAATCCATTTTTCTTGCGTTTTGACTATGATACCAGATCCAACAGTTCTCAAAAATTCAGTCATCCAAAATCACATCTTTCCTTGGGGCATTACCCTCACTGCCGGATTCCTGTGACTGCTCCAATGACCCCGTTATGGTTCATTGATTTTATTATGAAAAACTTCTATGAAACCCCATATTTTAGTTACACTGATCTGCATCCAAAGAGGAAATGTTCTTTTGGAGAGTCAATTTTTCAGGAAGAGCGTAATATGATTCATATTGTGGTTCCTCCACAATAATCGAGTGATTGAATTGAGGAACCGAGATAATTACATGGATGAAATATCCTAACTGGACACTTAATCCTGGGTAGCTGGCTCCCAGACCTCAATCCCTTCCAGAACGGAGTCTACGATTTGATCTCAGGAATCGTCCACACCACTTGGCTTTCTTGGCAATAGAGATTCCTAGATGGGATCCAGTGCTTCAACTGGATCATTAACGGCATATCCTATCAATGCAACCGTCACATCCTTGTCAAATTTATGTGCATTGACGGCGTTTTCTACATCTTATACGATAGAGAACAGAGCTCTAATGAGCCGCCTGAAAGTTGGACATCCGATCATTTTCACGCCAAGTTGTATGGATTTGAGAATGTTATGGGCAGACTGTATCTATACGATCATAGCTTCTGATTTAGCAATCTCCTGCAAAAAACTTAACAGGTTATTCACTTCATTAATATCTGGGGTAATCAAATGCAAAGGATTTTAGTGAAGATAAATATTTCAAATTCACAACTTGCCATCATTATAATCACTCATACTACTCAACGCTATCCATTAGATTGATCTCTATATATTTTAAAATCGTAATTTTGTAATGATGTAATCTAATTATGGAACATGGTTTTATCATTTTAGTAATCCGAATATTTGAAAAATTAAAGGCGTAATTACTAGTTGATCATGTTTACTCATAGGTTCTCTCAATAAATCAACCGTATTATTTACCCTCTTTATGTCTAAGCCTCGTTCAGCTTTCACCACCTTAGATTGGTTAAGCCTAGCTCTACTTTGGCTATTCACATTAACTGTTCTTCTTGGGTTTGGCACTTTTGGGCTTAATCCTAACCTCTTAGCTGAGTACCCAGATGCAGCTGGATTTTATGGGTTTGCATTCATTATTTTTTCAAGAGGACATGTGATCCTTGCAGCCGTAGTACTTTTGCTTCTACTTATTCCAAGAGTCAAATTGAAATGGCTCCCTCCATTAATTATTGCATCAGTAATCTCTTTGGGGATGGAACTTCTTGGCACTAAGACAGGATTCCCATTTAGTGGGTATGAATATACCTCACTGATGGGCTATAAAGTCCTGAATCTGGTTCCAGTATTAATTCCGATTAGCTGGTTTATGATGGCGTTTCCCGCCTATGTGTTAGCCAGACATATATCTACAGTGCCCGTCATACAGTGGATCATTGCCTCATTTTTATTAACCGCATGGGATTTAACATTGGATCCCGCAATGAGTGAACTAACTAACTACTGGGTGTGGTATAATCAAGGTCCATATTACGGTATGCCTCTGGTGAATTTACTTGGCTGGTTCGGAACGGGTATACTGATCATGGTTGGTTTTCATTATTCAGGTACAGGAAAAATGGCGGATAAAATTCCACCATCTATCATGGAATTTTACTACTTCACTGTGATTGTACTGTCATTGGGAATGACTTTACTGGCAGGCTATTGGCTGGCGGTCATTCTGACACTTGGAGTGATTGGTGGGCTTAGAATTGTGTTATCAAACAAAATACAGTTGTGATTACTCAATAGATTCCATGACAGTTGTTGAGAATGTGAAGGCGGGAATTTTGAATGGTGTCGCAGTAGCAGAAAAGCTTGGCATGACTATTCCAGTGCCCTCTGGAAAGTTACTCAGGCCAATCACATCCTTTTCCTTTGTCTCTCCTGAACGCCAAAGCAAACTTGATGAGAATTTTTGGCTTGGATGTCTTGCTATTCAGATGGTTCATGAAGCGTCCATTATCCATGATGATGTGTTTGATGGTGGATTAGAACGTCGTAATCAAGCGACTCTATTGGCAAAGAAAGGTATTGGGACTTCAGTCTTAGTTGGGGACTTATATCTCACGGGTGCTTACCGAATTGCAGCCTTAACAGGATATGATGAATTTTTAAATCAATTCATTGTAGCAATTGAGACTATGGTTCGTGGAGAAACCATTCAGAATTCTGATGATCCTGTTGAAGATCATCTGGCAAAATACGAGCAAGTCGTTCGGATGAAGAGCGGTCAACTGTTCGGAATTGCTGCTGCGTTACCTAGTTGGAGCGGTAACTGTGATCATTCACCTAAACAGTTGCAAAAAATCGGCATTGATCTTGGAATCCTTTATCAGTTAGTTGATGATTTTCTTGACTACTGTCCAACAGGTCATACCGGTAAGCCTAAGCTACAAGATTTTAATAATCGAGTATGGACATTTGTATTAGGCTCTCATGGGACTGAATGGTTTGACCAACCTCCGAACCAAGCGATCAGCGAATTCTTTTCATCTGAAAAGCAACAATCCATGGCTGAAACTGCGTTATGTCTGATTGAAGAGCGAGGGTCTGCTTTGTTGGATCAAATTCAAAAGTTAGATGCACAACCAGCTATGATAGAGATCATTGAAAAATGGATTGACCGATGTGGACTTGCATCCCATAGCAATGGATTGGACAACTCTAACAGTCATAGCCAAAATTCATTAAACCATAAATCAGCCCAATTATCAGTCGCTTCGCAAATTGCAACACGGGCCCAGAAGCTTGGACCAGTTTCTGAGTGGAGCAGTTTCTTTCAACGCAATAGTCTTAGCTTTTCATTTGCCTCTCGCCTCTTCCCGTCCGAAGAGCGATCACTCATTACTGGAATTTATTTGTTCTGTCGCTTTACAGATAATTTGGTCGATAAAGAATGTAAATCTATACGCCACGCGTATGAAACCCTAAATGTCTGGGATGAGATTGCACGTTCTGCTTATGAAGGTCATTCAACTACAATTCAAGTTGCAGATGTTGTAATGTCTAGAATGGCACAAATGGAAATTCCTTATCAACTGGTTTCTGAGCTCATTGAAGGAATGCGTATGGATGTTGAGCCTCCTACATATGCTTCTATGGCAGACCTTAAAATATATACATATCGCGTTGCTTCCGTAGTAGGTGATTGGATTACTCAAGCGTTTGGAGTCACTGAGCCTTGGGTGCTTGAACGCGCGCATGATTTAGGTCATGCGATGCAATTGACCAACATTATTCGTGATGTTGGCGAAGATTTAGATATGGGAAGAATCTATCTTCCAACAGATTATATGACGACTTATAATTTTACACCTGAGTCTCTGTATGAATTAAAAAAGGATGCTGACGCAACAGGAATCGTCACGGCTGATTACATATTTCTACTTGAAAAGATGATCTTGGAGGCAAATTTGTCTTATGATAGAGCTTACGAAGGGATTCCGTATTTGCCTAGTCGGTTGCGTCATGCAATTGCTGTTGCTGCGCGTGTTTATCGTGGAATTCATGAAGAAGTCCGTACGAATAAGTATAATAATCTCTCCCATCGAGCTCATACATCTTCGATGAAAAAAATATTGTTGGCGCGTAAAGGAATCACTAAACTTCGACAAGTATCCCAAAACATCAATCAATCAAACATATACGAAAGTGCCTCATAATTCAAAGCATTCCCCTGAATCTCAGCATCGTGCTGTAGTCATTGGTAGCGGTTTTGGAGGACTAACTGCCGCGGTACGGTTACAAGCTTCCGGCATCTCAACTACACTCATTGAGCAACGTAATCAACTCGGTGGCAGGGCTGGTCAAATTATTGACTCTGGCTATACGTTTGATACTGGGCCGAGTTTAATTACTGCTCCTCCCCTGTTAGAAGATATTTTTCATTGTGCAGGAAAACGCTTAGAAGACTATGTAAATCTTGTGCCACTGGATCCATTTTATCGGGTTTGGTTTCATGATGGGACTTATTTAGACTATCGCTCAGATCTTGCGCAGATGAAAGCTTCAATGGCACAATTTGATCAACGTGATGCAGAACGCCTTGAGCAATTCTTTACAAAACTTCAACCGATTTATGAAGCCGTGATCACTGAAGGCTTGGGAGCACGCCCCTTTGATTCATTAGGCAAGATGATTGGGTTTGTACCACGAGTTCTCAATCTTGGGGCATGGATGCCTGTGTCCCAATTTGTTCGGCAATACTTTCGTAACTGGCGACACCAATTTCTTTATTCATTTCATCCCCTCTTTTTGGGTGGTAACCCATTTCGTGCTCCATCAATCTTTCTGATGATTCCGTTCCTTGAAAAGGAAGGCGGGGTGTGGTATGCTAAAGGGGGTATGTACAGCCTTGTTCGGGGTTTGGGCCAACTGTTTCAAGATATCGGCGGTGAGATTCGCCTCAATACTACGGCGTTACGGATTGACGTTGAAAACAGATCTTCGTCTCGTCCCAGAGCTACGGGCATTCAAGTTATTGATAGAACCGAAAATGTTAAATCTAGAATTGCCGCAGACATTGTGGTCAGCAATGCTGATGTTGGACATACCTATGGACACTTACTTGCAAAGGAAAAACGTCAGCGTTGGACAGATTCTCGCTTAAAGCGAATCCAGCAATCCATGAGTTGCTTCCTGTTATATTTTGGTGTCAAAAAGAAATATCCTCAGCTTTCGCACCATACGATTATACTAGGGCCTCGCTACAAGGGATTAGTTCAGGATATTTTTGATCGTAAAATATTGGCGGATGATTTTAGTATGTATCTTCATGTGCCAAGTCGAACAGAACCAGAAATGGCTCCCCCTGAGGGTGAAAGTATCTACATCTTAGTTCCGGTTCCAAACTTATATTCTGATACAGACTGGGGGGCTACAACAGAATTGATGACCAATCGCGTGATTGATGCATTGGAAAAATGGGGGTTAGAAGATTTACGAGCATCCATTGAGGTTCATCATGTCTTTACTCCGAATGAATTTGAATCGGAGTATAATTCTACAGCAGGGAATGCTTTTGGTATTGAACCACGAATCACTCAGACCGCGTGGTTTCGCCCCCACAATCGTAGCGAGGATATAGAGGGCTTATATTTGGTCGGTGCAGGCACTCACCCAGGTGCTGGGGTGCCCGGTGTCGTACTCTCAGCAAGTGCAACAATGCATGCTATAAAGGAAGATTTTAAGATTTAAGCAACCCTATTCTCATCTAATTGTCATTCTTGATTTAGGTTTTGAAAGGAATCTGAGAGCATCATCCTGTTACTGAACTGGATGTTGTGTTGACTTCCGATAACCTTTTTTCATCAACAGATATCCTTTCATGAGCTCTACCTTGGGAAATGATAGTGTAATTTAAATTCTATCTTCAATCTAAGCGCTCCTATGACAAGTTGAACACCCAATCGTTTTGGAAACCCATAATAGGCTTTCTATGAATGGTAGTTCAGCGCTCTTCAATACTAATATGGGTGATATTTCTTAAATTTGAGTTGTATGACAGTTAATGACTGAAAGTTTTAAAAAATTGGTTACTTTATTGTGTGATTGTTAATCACTAACTCATTATAGATGGCTCATAGTGGATGTTCTTCATTTGATCCAAGTCTATTCGTCAAGGTATTTGACTTCTTTTCTGGTTGTGGTGGAGCCAGTCAAGGCTTTCAGAATGCTGGAATGGAAATCGTCTTTGCACTTGATAAAGATATGGATGCGAAACGTACATTCACGAAAAATTTTCCTAATGCAACCTTCCTCTCTGAAGACATTCGACGAGTGGAGACGAAAGATACTCAATTACTTGTGAATCAAGCACGTCCCAACCCAATCCTATTTTGTGGATGTGCTCCATGTCAACCTTTCACTAAACAGAATACCATTCGCCCACAATCAGATAAAGATGAACGTATCCCTTTGATCTTAGAATTATTACGCTTGATTCAGGGGTGCAATCCTGACATTGTTTTCTTGGAGAATGTTCCTGGAATACAGAAGGTATCTGTTAGCATGAATCCGTTGAATACATTTATTGATGGGCTTGAGAGTGCTGGATATCAAATTGATTATGCATCGGTTTATCTTAAGAAGTATGGGGTACCACAAAGCCGTCAAAGATTCCTGTTAATTGCAAGTCGGCATGGCAGAATAAAACTTCCTCCCCAAACTCATGGTCCAGGAACACCAAACCCTGAATTTTCTACAGTTAGAGATTGGATCGGGAGGCTACCAGAGCTTTCAGCTGGTGAAACACATGATGAAGTTCCAAATCATCGTTCTGCTGGTCTTTCTGAGCTCAACTTGAAGCGCATAAAGGCAACCCCAGAAGGTGGAGGTAACTTGGATTGGCCTCCTCATCTCAGACTTCAATGTCATCTAAATAAGGTAGGATATAGTGATGTATATGGGCGCATGTCATGGGATCGTCCGGCTCCAGGGCTAACTACCCGATGTATCAGTTATTCTAATGGTCGTTTTGGACATCCTGAACAGGATCGTGCAATTAGTGTTCGTGAGGCTGCCAGCCTTCAGACATTTCCGAAGGATTTTGTTTTTACTGGTAATTTACACTCAATGGCCCGCCAAATTGGTAATGCAGTTCCGGTTAAATTAGCAACCATCATTGGTCATCAAATTGTAAAACATCTAAACGAGATAAGAAAACAAGTGTAAAGATGGACGTCAGTTTTGAGGCTCGGGCCAGAACACTGGATATGTTGGGTAGACAACAGATTGCTGGGAACCCTACGGCAATAAGTGAGCTATTCAAGAATGCACATGATGCAGACGCAACCCGTGTAGAGGTTGATTATTATCGAAGCGACGGATTATTCGTGATGCGAGACAATGGAATCGGGATGAAATTGAATGAGTTCAGGGATAATTGGCTCACCATAGCAACAGAGGCAAGTATTCAAAGAAAAAAGCGTCCTCGTGAGTTGACACGAGGCAACAGGCCCATACTTGGAGAAAAGGGAATCGGTCGCTTAGCAATCGCAACCATTGCTCCTCAGGTGCTGGTTCTCACACGTGCAAATCGTAATGGTATTTTATCCGATCTAACCGCCGCATTCTTGAACTGGCGATTCTTTGAGTGCCCAGAGCTCAATCTTCAAGATGTCCTGATTCAGCTTCAAACATTCCCAGGTGGCAGAATGCCTAACGGCAATGATATTGCGGAAATGGTTAGTTACTTCCATGAGATGAACGCTCAGATTCTTGAACGTATAGATGAGGAGAAACGTAAGCAGATTCAGGAAGATCTTAACCAATTTGTTGTAGATCCTCTGAGTTTAGCGAGCCATTTAGGTGAGCCAACCCTTCTGGAACAAGGCCATGGTACTCATTTTTACCTCTTTCCTGCAAACTCTAATTTGGAATATGATATTGATGGAAATCCCAAGTCTGATGAGATTGCTCCCTTACAGAAGGCACTCTTAGGATTTACTACTCCTTCATTTGGGGCTGAGAATCAATCAATTATTCAAACTTCCTTCAGAGTTCATAGTGTTGATGGAAGCCACCACAATTTCATCAATGAAAACGAATTTTTTACCGATGATGATTATCAAAATGCGGATCACCAGATTTGGGGAGAGTTTGACAAGTGGGGTCAGTTTAAGGGGAGCATATCTATTTATGGCGAAATCGTTGAACAACATATTGTCAATTGGAGCGGTGGCAAAGGGAAATCTACCGATTGTGGTCCATTTCAGATACGATTTGCCGCCATTGAGGGGGCAGCCAGACATTCGACCTTGCCTCTTCCAGATCATGCTCTGATGCTTGCTAAGACTAGAAAATTAGGGGGATTATATATCTATCGTGACGGCGTTCGAATTCAACCCTATGGGAATACGGATTATGATTGGCTGGAAATTGAGCTTCGCCGAACGAAGAGTGCTTCATATTACTATTTTTCATATCGCCAGATGTTTGGAATCGTTGAGGTTGACTCTTCCAATAATCCAAATCTCAGTGAAAAGGCAGGCCGTGAAGGCTTTCGTGAAAATAAGGCATACCGGGATCTAAGAGATATTCTGAAAAATTTTCTAGTCCAAGTGGCAGCTGATTTTTTCCGCTCAGAAGGGGTACATGCTGAGAAATTCATCATCCAAAAGCAGGAACTGGAGAAAGCCGAATTGCATCGGAGAGCCAGAGCCAAAAAGGTTTCTGTCAAGCGAAAAAAACTTAAGAAGGATCTATCTGATTTTTTTGAGCAAATAGAGCAAAAGGATCCAGTAGATGAGATTATGGAAATAGGAATTGACGCTGAGAAACGAATAAAGCAGGCATGTTGCGATCAGAATAGAGAGCGAGTTGCCTTGCTCATTCAGGAGATTGAGCAAGATCTCCGAAAATCTCTGAGAGATATAGAATCAAAATATAGGGTTACGAAACCTCAAATAGGTTTATCTAAGTCCATAATGAAGGACTGGTACATTTATCAAGATGCTCATGCGGATATTCTGTCATCTATCAAGGATGTTCAAGACTCCGTTGATAGTATTATTTCACGGGAGATAGCAGATGCCGGAGTGCATTTGACTTTCAGAGAGCGTACAGAAGCTGCCTTAAATGATGTGAAGAATTATGGCGAGCGTCAGACAGGATCTCAAAGCAAGAAAATTATGGGAGAGGCCAACAGAATTCTTGGTGAAGCTCGTGGAGTGACGAAAAAATGGAGGGAGGCTATTGAAACTACATTTCGCGAAGTCATGAGCGAGTTTGCACGGCAAGACTTGCAGGGCCTTGATGACCAAAACTTATATGCTGTTCGTTCTTCACAAGAGCAGGTAATTCAGGAAGTAGTGAATCAATCTGGACAGAAACTTGAATCCATTCTGGCGCTACTCTCAGCTATTGAGTTCAACGATGATTCTTCTATGCTTGACGAGATAGCTGCTATTGAGGAGAGCAATATTTCACTGAAGGAACAGTCTGTCAGCGATTTGCAGCTTATTCAATTAGGAATGGCAATTGAAATCATAAGCCATGAATTTGGTGCCGCAATCAGGGCTATCCGAATTGGACTCCGAGATCTAAAGGAATGGGCAAATGTCAACAGCGAATTAATGCCTCTTTTTCAGAATATACGCAATGGTTTTGATCATCTTGATGGTTATCTCAGTCTCTTCACCCCTCTACAGAGGAGATTATATCGTAAGGAAGTCACGATTCATGGTTGGGAAATTTTTCGATTCCTTACGAATCTTTTTGGGCAGCGTCTATCCCGGCATCATGTTGAATTGATTCAGACTGATTCCTTTGCAAAATCTACCCTGAAGAGCTATCCATCGTCAGTGTATCCTGTCTTTGTAAACCTTGTAGATAATTCAATCTACTGGCTTTCTGGTCAAAACGAACGCGTTGAACGCCAAATTCAACTGGATGAATCTCACGGATCATTTTATGTTGCGGACTCTGGCCCGGGAATTCATGTTAGGGATCGTGAGGATATTTTTAAGATAGGGTTTACTAAAAAGCCCGAAGGGCGGGGGATGGGATTACACATTGCTCGGGAAACATTGCGTCAGATAGGATATAGACTTATTCTTGCAGATCAACAAAGGGATTGGAATACAACGTTTTACATCTCACCCATCCATGATGACCACTAGGACTTTCATGACATCTGATACATTTTCACAGCATTCTGAAGAGATCGCAAAGAGGTTTCTCTTGACAGCACTTGTCATAGATGATGAACTTACAATTCCTTCAGATTCATCTGCCCACGGCAATCTGCAAAACCCTACTCGTGATACCTTATCAAGAAAACAAGGGACATCATCTGAGAAAACCAGTTTGCGCACGCTAGATGTAGATCGGATCACGCAATCATTTGCCCGTCAAGGTATGATTTGTGGCACGATTTCTCCTCAGGATGAACAATCTGATTACGAAAACCTTGTTAGGACTGCTGCACGTGCGGATATATTAGTTCTTGACTGGCAACTCAATACTCAAACGAATCAGACTGTCTTACCACTTATTGAAAAAATCCTGAATAATCATCTCAAAAATCAACTTCGTTTGATTGCAATTTACACTGGAGAAACGGACCCAGAAAATATCCTAAATCAGATTAAAGCTGTTTTCAATGAAGGAGATCAGATCGATTTTTCAGGGAATGATCATTATGGAATAGATCTCGGTGCCCATCGGATTGTAGTTTACCAAAAGCTAGGAACTGTCAGTACACACAAGAATCTTATAGTAGATGAGCAGAAACTGGTAGATCATCTTATCAAGCACTTTGCAAACAAGGTAGGAGGACTTATATCGGGCCTAGCGTTGACTGCATTAAGTGCGGTAAGGGAAAATGTTTACCGCATACTTAAGTGTTTTGGGTCAGATCTTGATCCAGCATTTTTGGCCCACCGGGCATGTTTGCCTCAACCACAAGATTCTGAGCAGCATATTATAGAACAAATAACCAGTGAGCTCTATGGAATCATAAACGATGTCATTACTGATCAACCAAGTCCAGCTGGAATGGAAGCAATTAAACGTTGGTGTGATGAAAGATTTGAAGATGATCAGGTGATTTTTCAGAATCCTGAGATTTATAAAAAGGGCGTTCTTAAAATATTAGAATATGGAATTGAAAATCAAAACGCCCCAATGAAAGCAAAAAACTATAATCTTCTTTCTGATGGATTTTCAAAGGGTCAGAGTAGCAATAATGAGGTTGATCTCCGCCTTGCATCATTGATGTGCTTTAGGCAGGTATTTACGAAATCACCTAAGCAGTTATCAACAGGGACAGTCATTAAATGTATTGATAATGAGGAATTCTTTCTATGCATCACCCCTAAATGTGATACTGTAAGACTCGAAAATCCTACTCCATTTCTTTTTCTCAATCTTCGGTCCGAAAAAAAGGGAAAAGCATTAAAGTTAGTTGTGCCGGTTACAGAAAATGAATTTGAAATCATGAAGATATCCATGCACCCCAAAGACTGGCGGATCATAGAATTTAAACCCAAATCTGACAGCAAGTATGTAGCTAGTGAATTAAGTGATCAGAGATATTTATTTAGCAGTCGTACTAACGGAAAATATCAATGGATTGGAGAGTTAAAGCCGGAGGTCGCTCAGTCAATCGCCCATTCAATTGGGCAGAGAATATCTAGGGTTCCAATCAACAAGTCCGAGTGGCTTAGGCGTGAGGAAAAAAAGTGATAACTCTGCCAGTTAGAATTCGTAAGACTTCATTTTAAAGCGACTTTTCTATGTCACGGGCTATTGAATGTATCTCCCTTGAACAACTAGCGGGGAATATTCCACTGAAAGAAAAACAACGTCCAAATGCAACAAGACATCATCTACAAAGTGATTTAGAAGAATACCAACTCATCATCGTTGATGATGCACACAATTACCCTACTCCTAACATCCCAACCCGAGCCGTAGTATTGAGTCGTCTACTATTTGTCCCAAAACGAGATCCCCTATTATTGACACCAATAACTGTCAATAATTCATTATGGGATTTGTACTACATTGTTCGCTACTTCATTCCGACAAGTGCACATCTTGCGGATCAAGGAATTCTTTCCATCAAGCAACGCTATTTAGAAGCTATGCGAACAAATCCTACGGATCTTAGCCCTGATGTACTCTATCCAATTATTGATGCGAAGACAATCAAACGAACTCGCGAGTTCGTAAAAAACATTATTCATCAGATACCATCAAGATATCAGATGGAACACCAAAACCCATCATCTTTCCAAAACCTAATGCAATTACAGTCCGCTATGAATTGGAATCCTAATTACCTGGCTTTTTTGATCAACTTGAAGATGCGTTAGACTCCAGGTAGATAAAAACATTCTCTTTTGTCGCTACATGCCTAATACTTATCGAAAAGTTCCCGCTGATCCAGAAGAAAATGGACATATACAAGCTATGATGGGGCTCTTGCGTTCAGGGCTATTGAAAAGATTTGAGTCCTCCTGCTATGCATTTAGGAAAACAATCAATAAAATGATTGTCCAACAAAAACAGTTTCTTAAAGGAATAGATAACCATATTTTAACTACAGCGTTCCTAAATGATATTTCTGGAGATGATAAAAGCCTCTTTGACGAATTGCTCAAAGAAGATCCTTCACTCTTTGAACATGGAGGTACTGTGGCAGCAACCCAAACGGGCGAAGAATATCGTCATACTCTGCGCAAAGCCCTGAGCGAATACCCTAATCAATTTACTTCACTGCCGTGGAAAATCGGTTCAGGCATGATTAAAGGAAAACAACGCGGTATATTTTTCTGCGCCGTTGTTGGAGACAATTCAGATTTTGAACGAACCTACTTACGCTTTGTCAATGCATCACCTGAGTGGGAACCACATAGTGATCCTCAAAAAATCATTGATGAAATCGGGACATGCTTACGCCTGATTGAATGTGACGAAGAAACTCCCACTTCTTGCCCCAATAAAGTGCATGAAAATGTGTATGATTTTTGGGAAATCGCTCAGGAGCATATTCTAGAAGACTGGACAAAGCAAACTGATCCAGCAAGCTTCCAACCCAAACTTGACCGAATCAATCGCGAAGTGGCCGAATTTATCCGCTCACATACTCCTGGTAATATCTCCTCAGCAAATTGTAAAAAGGCACTTGATATTGTTGAAACTCCTTGGCCTCGTCGAGAGCAGATTGATCTTCGTAAAATATTCAAGTCCAAAGAAGACATCAGTCGCCCCGTAAAATTACAAGAATTGTCCAGTAAGCTTGTAAACTATATACTGGAGACTGGTCTTGAAGCCATTGAACCGCCTGATCCTCTGCCTCCTATCGAAACAGGCGACATCAAGTTACTGTGCTGGATGGCTATAGACTGTGAGGATACTCCTCATTCTATCGCTCATTTGCAACAAGAGAATCATACATAATCAACCTAATCCCAAAACTCCATGTCTACATCAATTAATCCCCGTGTTGCATCCATGCAACCCTCTGCAACCCTCGCCATGGCAGGACGTGCAAAAAAGCTTAAACGCGAAGGTGCCGATGTTATAGCGTTAAGTGCCGGAGAACCCGATTTTAATACCCCTGAGCCAATTGCTCAAGCTGGAATTCAAGCCATCCAAGAAGGCTTCACACGGTATACGCAAAACCCCGGAATGCCAGAATTACGTGAGGCCATTAGTACAAAGTTTACTCGTGAAAACAATCTAGATTACTCCCCAGATCAAATTCTGTGCTCCAATGGCGCAAAACAATCCGTTGCAATGGCCGTGGCCGTCCTTGCTCAAGAAGGCGATGAAGTCCTGATTCCTGCTCCCTACTGGGTTAGCTATCCAGAAATGGCACGCTTTTCGGGAGCAACACCAGTGATTGTCTCAACTACTGCCGAATCACACTATCGTTTAACCCCACAGGCACTTGATGACGCAATCACCGATCGGACTCGTGTCCTTATTTTGTGCTCCCCATCCAACCCTACTGGATCCGTCTATTCACAACAAGAATTGGCTGCATTAGTGGAGGTGCTACTTCAGTACGAAAAAATTGTGATCGTTTCCGATGAGATCTATGAACATGTGATTTATGATGCGTCCCATATCCCTATTGCGACACAGAAAGGTATGTTAGAACGAACCATTACGATCAATGGATTTTCTAAATGCTTTGCGATGACTGGATGGAGGCTCGGATATATGGCTGGGCCGATCAATATCATTAAACAGGCTTCCAAATTACAGGGGCAACTCACCTCCGCTCCCAATAGCATTGCCCAAAAAGCGGGGATCGCAGCATTGAATATGGATCAAGCTCCAATCAGAGCCATGGTTCAAGCATTTCGTGAACGACGAGATTTTTTGCTTGATGGCCTCAATTCCATTGCAGGTGTACATGTGCCAAAACCCGAAGGTGCCTTCTACCTTTTTGCACAAATCAGTGATTTTTATGGCAAAGTTGCACCATCTGGACGTAAAATCAATTCAAGTGGAGATCTATGTTTTTACCTCCTTGAAGAACATCTTGTCGCTTTGGTTCCTGGTGCAGCATTTGGCGATCCAAACGGAATTAGATTGTCATATGCATCCTCAATGGATGAGCTACAAACGGCGTTCAACCGAATCAAAAAAGGACTCAGCGAACTCGTATCTTAGATGAACACATCTATTAGCATTTGATATAAATGTCTTTCACATTCATGTCTCCACATATTGACACCACCAGCATCCTACTTGCCCCCTAATCGCTACCTATTGCATACTGGGCTTTTTCTTGTAACGCTGTTATCAACATCTATTACAGGTGCGGTTGTCTTCATAGGGCGAACCATTGCGTGGTCGGCGAGTGATCCATTGTTTAGCGTTGGTGGCCTCCCCGTCACTACTGCATTTTTAGCCGATGCGTTTATGTTTGGTGTAGCGTTCTTAACCTTTGTAACGGTCCATGAATTTGGTCATTTTATTGCTGCTCGTAGACACCAAATTAACTGCTCGCTTCCGTACTTTATCCCATCACCTTTGATTGGAGTCGGAACTCTTGGAGCGGTCATTAGCATCCGCCAACCCATTCCGAACCTCAAGAAACTCTTTGATGTAGGTGTTTCGGGGCCAATTGCAGGATTCTTGATTGTCATCATCCTTCTAATCTGGGCCATGGTGAATCTTCCTCCTCCAGAGTTCATGTATGGGGTTGGAGGCCATGAGTCAATTATTGAATACATTCGGTCAACAGGGCAGTTTCCAGATGCTCCAATATCAGATGAATCCGATGGTAGTCAATTCATATTGGGAATGACTCCGCTATACTGGATGCTGACACAATTCTCTACCAATGTGCCCCCGCTGTTTGAAATGTATCACTACCCCCTGCTGTTTGCATGTTGGCTTGGACTCTTTTTCACATCCCTGAATTTGATGCCGGTCGGTCAACTAGATGGCGGTCATATCATTTACTCACTCTTTGGACCAAAATGGCACTCCATCATTTCCCGTGCCTTTGTCTTTGTCCTACTCCTATCAATGACAAGTGGCGGGGCCTTTATACTCCCAGATTTTTTATCCGCAGTCTTAGATCACCAAACGTTGGGCCCGATTAGTGCATGGATCACTTTGGCCGCTCTTCTGGTACTGCTAACCCAAAGGGCTTTTGGCCTGCTATGGTGGAAATTTACTCTTGCAATTTTATTTATTGCATCCTTTGCCTTGATCATTCCAAGTGCATTCAGATGGTTTGCCTATTTTGGATGGTTACCTTGGTGTTTTCTAATCATTTTTTTAATTAAAGTAGATCACCCTCATGTCCCATTGACCCATCCGCTTGGCTCGAAGCGTAGGCTCATCGGATATCTGACACTGGGCATCTTTTTTCTGTGCTTCAGCATTAAACCTCTCTATACAATATAGGTATGGTTTTATATCACTCATATCTAGGTGTCTCTGTACTGGTGATCTGTCTTATCGCAGGATGTGATTCTGTACCAAGCCCAGTCGATGAAACTAGCGATCGTCCGCCACTGATTGAGCAGTTTTCCATCTCACCTCAAACCGTCGTCTTTGCTCTATTAGATGAAGAATCCATTACAGGTGATAGTGTCAATATATCGCTGAGTATCAACGCCCAAGTGCAAACCACTGGGAGCCAAGTTTCAAAAGTTGACTACGCGATTCTATCTCCAGATACACTTGGACAACCAATTAGAACTGGAAGCCTCGCCTTTGCCCAAAATGGCAGGTATATCGCACGAGTGAATCTGACTCTGAATGCATTTGAAGTAAAATCATATCCCGTAATTATCTATGTGATTGATGCCAATAACCAACTCGGTGGTGAAGCCAGAACAATGTTGGATTATGCACGCTCATTTGAACCTATATCACCACCCGTCATTGAAAGATTAAATATCCCGTCAACCATTCAGCGCCCTGCCTCTGGACAGCCCTCTAGATTGGCTACCTTTGAGGTTGAAGTATCTGATCCAGAAGGGCTTAACGACATTGAATCAGTTGAATTCTGGAATATTACGGCTCCTTCCAGTAGATTACTGTTATGCGATGATGGGAATCAGCATCGATGTGGAAACAGTGAAGAGAGCGGTGATGCCCAAGCTCGGGATGGAATCTATACTCGCACCGTATTTATTCTTGGCACCAATGACCTCGGAGTTAATACATTCGTATTTGAAGCCACAGACCGATCTGGACTTCGGAGTGAGCAAGTCCTTCACACGATTGAAATCATTGAATGATACGTCGCATCCTCTTAACTGCTCTCTTCACTTGTGCATTTACAGTCCAAGCACAAACTCTTGTCCCTTCACCTGGAATCCTAGCCAATAATATCACCAACCTCGGTGCATCTGGCGAATCTATTTGGGCTGGCCCTTATCTGAATGTATCCCATGATGGTGGAATCACTTGGCAAGCAGCCAATGTTGAATCACTGCGCGGCTTTGATAACTCCGTCTACTCACTCAGTGTGAAAGATCAATCCATTTGGGTCGGGATCGGTAATCAGTATACATCCACCACTGATAATAATGGTTCCCAGACCATCAATGAACCTCGTGGGTTGTTATTTTCCTCCGATGGTGGAAACTCATGGTTGCTCCGCACCACTGCCCCCCCATCAGACAATGATCCAGAGACAACTGGACTGATTGATAATCCGAATGATACATTGATTACCTATGGATCTGTAAGGCTTTCTGCCTTAGCGGTCACCGTTCTTCCCCAGAGTCCACCTTGGGACATTGATCATGATCCAGACTCTGGTACAGTTTGGGTTGCAGGCCAGTTGGCTGGAATTCGTCGTAGTCGCGACATGGGACAAACTTGGGAACGTATCATCCTTCCCCCCGATACGACCTCGTATCTAGCCCCTGAACTTGGCTATGATTTTCCGTTTTTTGTTCAACCAGTCGGCATCCCAGAAGCCCTATTTGAAGGATTAAATTTTCAGGCTTTTTCAGTCCTCGTTGACCTTGAAGGAACGGTTTGGGTCGGAACAGCCGGTGGGCTGAATCGCTCAGAAGACGGAGGTATCCGATGGCATCATTATACCAGCGAAGAAGGGTTACTCGGAAACTGGGTTGTGTCGATTGAGCAGCAGGACCGTGGATCACTCAGGCCCGCTATTTGGGCTACAAATTGGCCAGGGCGTGGAAGAAATCAGAGATACGGGATTTCGGTGACTCGAGATGGAGGCCAGACATTTCAAACCGCATTGCATGGTGAGCAATGTTATGATTTTGCATTTGATGGCCCCCGAATCTACATTGTCTGCGCTCGAGGCTTGTATAGATCTAATGACGATGGCGTTACATTTTTCGTTCAAAATAATTTTGTAGACCGTAATAATCCATCAAGAAGTTCACGGGAAGGAGCATCCGTCTATTCGGTTGCCGTCACAGATAATGCGGTCTGGATCGGATCACAAGATGGATTATTTAAAAGCACTGATCAGGGTAATTCTTGGGAAATTTTCCGCACAGAGATTCCCCTTGATCCATCAGGACTCGCTTCTATCATTCCTGCTGATCGAGTCCCACAAGTCTCTACATATGCCTATCCAAACCCATTCTCACCGTCTTCTGACCGTTTGATTCGCATCCGTTATGATTTAGAAAATTCCCAAGAAGTCACACTTCGGATCTATGATTTTGGAATGACAGTTGTGAGAGAAATCATGTCTATCTCTGGGCTTATTGGTGCGAACGAAATTCCTTGGGACGGCACCGATGACCGAGGACTTAAACTCGCCAATGGACCTTATTTCTATGCCGTTCAAACTGACGGTGAACTCTTCTGGGGAAAAATCCTGATTGTTGATTAATGAAGCACTATCTTGTGATCAGCTTATTACTGTTTTTGACATACCTTGCCAATGGTCAAACGGCAGGGCAAATTGGGCGTATTGGCTTTGGAGGACGAGGGATTGCTGTTGGTAACGCACTAGCTGGAGATGCTTCTGGAGAGGCGAGTCCCTTCTACAACCCGGCACTTGCTCCCTATATTCCCAAACAAAGCATCGGACTGAGTGCGGCTCTGATGACACACAATCGGCAGCTACAATTCGTTGAATTTAAAACACCACTTAGGCCGATTGCTGGAATTGCAACGGGGCTAATCCATACAGGTGTAGGACAGATTGACCAGCGCAATTCCAGTGGCTACCATCTTGGAATGGCTTCAACGAATGAATACGCGTTCTATGCAGCCTTTGGAGTCCGGATTCAAAATCGTGCTTCTGTAGGCATAGGGTTACAACTGTTTCGTAACGATTTGCATGCCGATCTTGAAGCTACTCAAACCTTGGGAATTGATATTGGAATCGGATTACACATCTTACCCACATTACATCTCGGAATCGTCATTGATGATCTGTTGGCCAAATATGATTGGGATTCTTTTGATGGACAAGGGCAAGGGGCAGATGATCAATTTCCTACCCGCTTGCGGATCGGTGTATCTTGGACACTACTTCAAAAAAGATTACAACTTCTGGCCGAATATGAATCTCGCTTTTCTCAGCGTTTAATTGAACAACCCATGGTGATCTTTTCATCCAATAACCCTCAACAAATTTATTCCACTCGGGAATTAACCCTTCATCATAGCTATGTGCGATTAGGAGCTGAATTTAACTTAGTTCCTGCACTGATATTACGGGCTGGATTTGGACGATTAGAAGCAATGACTGAAGGGGGGCCGCGCCCTAGCGTTGGGTTCATGACTGAACAATCTCTCGGACTCTTAGTTACTCAAGTTGCATATACCTTTGTTTTAGAACCATATGCAACGGGAGCGATGCATATGCTTACCCTGCGATTCTTTTTGTAAATATGCGACTTATCATTCTCTTAGTCCTAGCTTTATTTGTTCCGTTGACGGTGGCACAGGAGACTGGTTTGAGTTTTTTACGGATAGGTGTCAATGCGCGCGGAAGCGCATTGGGTGACGCTCAAACGGCAACTATTAATAATGCATTTGCGACCTATTGGAATCCATCAGGGCTAACCCAAGGAAGGCGCTCAATCGCCGCTTCGCATCGTCGATGGCTTGGTGATATTCAAGTTTACGATGTTGCTGCTCAGCTTCCCGTCGGCGATAAAATTGCTTGGGGGTTAGCGCTTACGGCTACCGATAGTGGGGAGCTTGAAGCCAGACTTCAACCAGGTGCCCCAGATGGAACATTCAGTGCTCAATTTATTAGTGCAGGGGTAAGTTATGCACGAATGATTGCTGGAATCCGAACCGGGATTACGGCTAAATACCTACGTGAAAGAATCTTTGACACAGACGCATCAGGATATGCGTTTGATTTAGGCATACAGATAGACCTTCTTGACGGACAATTAAATTTGGGCGGTGCAGCCCGCAACTTCGGACGAATGAGTGCGCTTGAAGTAGAGCGTACTCCTCTCCCTAGACTCATTCAGGGTGGAATCGCTATTTCCCCCCTCCAAATTATTGCACTCTATGATCAGACTCAACTCCTTGATGTGAGTATGAACATTGAAGCATCGCACCTGATTGATGATGAATTAACCCGACTTCATCTAGGATGTACGGTCACGATCATGGATCTAGTAGACCTACGGGGTGGATATATTACCCGTGATGAACTTCGAAATTTTACATTTGGAATCGGTCTCTTCTTTGATAGAATTTTTGCAGATTATGCATATATTCCCTTTGAAGATGGTTTTGACGGTCCTGGACATATCCTAAGTATTCTCTATTATTTGTAAGCCCTGTAATGAACCTTATTTCACTGACCTTACGTAGGAAATAGATCTGTTAACCAAATTTTTATTATTATGGGTATCATTAGTTGGATGCTTTTAGGGCTCATTGCTGGAGGATTGGCAAAATGGATCTATCCCGGTCGTCAAGGTTACGGGATCTTCAAGACCATGCTTATCGGAATTGTAGGTGCAATGCTTGGAGGCTTTGCGGGTAGCCTATTATTTGGCGTAGGGGTCGGTGGACTTGATTGGCGGAGCATTCTGGTTGCAATCATTGGATCTATGTTCGTCATCTGGCTATGGGAACGCTTTCGTAATTAACCTGACACTATCATCGACTCTCTTGATCAGTGGTTGACTCAACAAAACATCTTTCGGATCTAAAGCCACAAGGAGTAATATCAATTTTCTTGGGGTTAATCGCTGCTTTTTTTGTTGGCGTTACGCTTCTTGAGCTTCGAATTGTGTTAGTTCCATTTTCTATTGCACTTCTATTATCGTTTATCTTTCAGCCAATCGTTGTCTATCTCAAGCAACACAAAGTCCCAACTGTCGTCGCATTGATCATGGTGGTCGTTGTTCTGGCATCTATCGCCTTTATGATTAGTTATGTCGTTTATTCCAGCGCTGAATCGCTTGCAACCGCGTCAGATCGATATCTACCTTCCATTCAGACCTTAATTGAAAATGTTGATAGATTAGTCCAGAGCGGCGCATCTATCATAGGACTTCAAGAGGGACGAGCACTTGAACAATTGATTGATCCCTCCATCGTACCTAGCATGATCCAAAATGGCATTGGTGAAGCACTGACATTTGCAGGCAATACATTTTTAGTCTTTCTGTTTATGCTATTTATTTTGGCGGGCAGCGGAGAGCTGGTTGTTAAAGTTCAGCGTGCCTACCCTCCCGATATTGCCGATCGTATCTCCTCAGTCATAGACAACATTAGCCAACAGGTTAGGCAATATTTGGTCGCAAAAACATTGGTGAGTTTGGGAACTGGCTTGCTGATCTTTTTAGTCCTATGGATCTTAGGAGTGGATTATCCTGTTTTTTGGGGATTTCTTGCGTTTCTTTTGAATTATATCCCGAACATCGGTTCATTCATTGCTGTGATTCTTCCCTTTTGCTTTGCCCTGATTCAGTTTGATACCTTTACAATTCCGATCGTATCTCTCTTGCTGATGTGGCTGATCCAAATGGTCATGGGGAATTTTGTAGATCCTAGACTGATGGCCTTCAGTTTGAATTTAAGCCCCCTTCTTGTGATAGTGTCTCTAATCTTTTGGGGATGGCTTTGGGGAATAGCAGGAATGATCCTCGCCGTCCCATTGACAGCCACACTCAAAATCTTCTTTGAGAATATTGAATCCCTTCACCCTATTGCCGTGCTGATGGGTTCTGTCAATGGACGAACGACTGAGTCTGAGCAGGAGTAAGTATCTCTGCTTCAGAGCTTAATTCCTTGATTGCAAACGCAATCTGGTTTTTAACCTCCTTTGGAGCTGTCCCCCCAGCACTCCTCCGTGCTCCAACAACTGCATCAAGTGTTAGATAATCCTTGATATCATCTTCAATCAGCGGACTTACTTCTTGCATCTGTTGGATGGAAAGCGACTCTAAAGTGATACCCTCACTCAAACAGATAGCGACTAAACGGCCAACGACTTCATGTGCTTCTCTAAATGGCATTCCCTTGGTGGAGAGATAGTCTGCTAAATCAGTTGCATTGCTGAATCCTGACTCAGCAGCTTGCCTCATCCGGTCGGCATTGACCTTTATTCCAGACAACATTGAAGAATAGATTTGAAGAGACATTTCAACGGTGTCTACCGCATCAAAGACACCCTCTTTATCTTCTTGCATATCTTTGTTGTAACTTAGTGGTAATCCCTTCATCGTCATCAATAGGGCCATGAAATTACCACAGACCCGCCCAGCTTTTCCCCTAATCAATTCACACATATCAGGGTTTTTTTTCTGGGGCATGATACTGCTTCCAGTTGCATGGCTATCAGGAAGGCTAATAAATCCGAACTCCTGGCTTGACCAAAGGATGAATTCCTCACTCAACCGAGAGAGATGAATCATCAAGATACTAAAGACTGAAAGGTAGTCCAATACAAAGTCTCGATCACTGACGGCATCCATTGAATTCATAGCCACTCCATCAAATCCTAGTTTGGATGCGGTCTCCCCACGATCAATATTAAACCCAGTGCCTGCCAATGCACAACTGCCCAAAGGAGACACATTCATCCGCTTCTGAGCTTGTGAAAGGCGCTCTGCGTCACGGCTGAACATCGAATAATAGGCCATGATATGATGAGAAAATAGAACTGGTTGTGCAACCTGTAGATGGGTATAACCCGGCATGACCACATTTAGATGAGATTGAGCGATCTTGACGAGCTCCGACCGAAATGTATAAAGTTCTAGTGCGATTCGCTCACTCGCTCTACGGAGCCAAAGGCGTAAATCTGTGGACACCTGATCATTACGGCTTCGTGCGGTATGAAGTTTGCCACCGATTGGCCCAATGCGGCGCGTCAGTTCGTGCTCAATATTCATATGGACATCCTCTAAGGCGGTATTCCAAACAAATCTTTCAGCAATTATATCATCACGGATGGCTTGAAGCCCCTTACAGATGAGATCGCATTCTTGCTCAGACAGAATATTTTGAGCCATCAGCATGGAAGCATGGGCTAATGATCCCTCAATATCCTCCAAAGCCATTCGCTTATCCACTTCAATCGACGAACCGAAGACTTCAACTAACGCATCTGTGTCCCCAGAAAAACGACCACCCCACATTCGTTTTGATGTCGCTTGGTCAAAATCCTTTTCCATCAATGATTTACGGTCTGATCAAGAATATTTTCTATTTGATGGATTGAGCCATCTTCACAGTCAACTATGAAAACTTTTCAACCATGTTGGTCTGAGTTGGCTATTTGACTCGGATCATTTTTCCAGTACCAATGGTTTGCCCATCATGAGAGGTCACGACGACTCTGTAGAAATAGACTCCTGATGGCCAAGAGGCCGTATTGACCTCGTATAGATGGCGCTGACCGCCTTGGGCATCAAATCCAATATTTTCATAGGTCATTCTCCCTAAAATATCAACGATTTGAATGTGTACGTTGGATGCATCGGGCAAAGTCATCCACAAATTTGTTTGATCTATAAATGGAGTCGGGTAATTACCCACCGCAAAATCAATAGGATTCAAGGGAAGATCCTCAGCTGATGTGACTTTGGTAGGAAAATAAACACCTCCATCCTGCCACACCCCCATCATATTGAGTCCCTCACTGATAGAACGCCCACTACCAGAGAGAATCAAAAACCCTTTAGGCTGTGAAGACTGTGACCAGTCAGCGGAAAAGACCTCTAATGGTGAATCCTGCTTATTTGATCCTCCAAGTATTGCAAAATTATACTGTTTTTGAGCGAGTAAAACTTGGGAACTCGCATCACCATAGTTCAAGTTGTCACTCAGGACTTGGATAATATCATTGTTGGATTCTGGGTCAAGAATCTGAACCGTGATCGGACCTAAATCTGGCGCACTATGGATCACAAGAACATAGACTGAGTCCTGAGCAATCGAGTCATCACCGTTATTGTCCTGCACCTCAACCGTTGAGATATCATCAGTGTCTTTTCCTTGGAAGATGATATGATACTGTTGATCGGCTATGAGCTCCATCTCTTCTGTGTATAGCGGACTTGAATTATCTGTGGCATCGCTATCAATCACATCGATCTTAATGGTTCCGATCTCAATGTCCTGCCTCGTGGAAGATTGAAACTTAAAGTTATCTACATAGAGTGAGTCGTCTATGTACAAGTCTATTTGAGATTCAATGATCGTCTGTGTAAATATCACTGATACCTCTTCAATATCATTATCCTCAATCGTTAAGACAATGGATGTCGTAGTGCCTGGAAGCACTTGGTCAGGTAGATCTCCCAATTTGATGGTAAGTTCTTCATCATCATAGTCATCATCCTCATTAGTCATCAATGTGGCTACGCCCGTCATCTTATTCGCATCAATACTGATAATGGTAACAGGTTCGTAATCGGACTGCTCGGCAGAATCATTAGTGATAATCATCGGAATCATAACAGCAGATGTAATTGGAGCCGAGAGTGTCAGTGTGAGCGAAGCAGATTCCCCTTCAGTAACAGGATTAGAATCAACCGTAAGAGTGACCGTTGGTTTACCAATATCATCATCTAAGGTCGTAACTGACAATCTTGCCGAAACTCCAGTATAGCCACCCCCTGTACTTGTCAAAGTGAGTGTTTCCATTTCATTGACCATATTAACATCATGATCGGCAGACACGGAAATCGTCTTAGGTTGATTATAGTTTAATGTTGTAAATGTTAGCGTTGCGGGCGTTCGCGTTAACTCAGGATTTGTAAATTCTGAAACCGTAACCTCTACATCCGATGTAGGGACTGTGACAAGAGAAACGTTAAAATTACCGGTTGCTCCCTCGCCTATCTCAATGCTTTCATCGCTCAACAGGATCTGGGGTGCATCATCATCTTGGACAGTAATCGTCACTTGTAATGAAGATGCATTATCATATCCCCCACCGCTTGGATTCAATGTGATGGAGTCAGATTCATTATTGTTATCGGGATCTTCGCTCGCTGTGATTGTCACCGTCTGAGGTTGATTATAATTTGACGAAGAAAATGTAAGACTCGCTGGAGATCGATTTAAACTCGGAATTGAAACATCAGAAATCCCCACCTCAACCTCTCCCGTAGGGGGAACTGCGAGGGTCACATCAAAGGTTGCATTGGATCCTTCGTCAACACTCACTGTGGTTGATGCAATCGTGATCGCTGCCCCCGAAAGATCGTCATCCGCGACGGTAATCTCTATCGCCACCGTCTCAACCGATTGATAGTTCGCACCAGATGCGGAATGAGTTAATGTGACTACATCATTAATCGAATCATTATCTTGACCCGCACTGACGGTGACCGTTTGTGGACTATTCCAATTTGAGGTGGTAAAGATCAATGTAGATTGATCGCCGTTCGTGTTGGCATCAGAATCCAAAGTGATACCATCTGATTCCCCAGTTATCTCAACAGTCACAGTCCCCGATGGCAGAGTCGTGAGTTGTATTGTATACGTAGCAACCCCACCCTCGTTGACAGTTAACGATACTGGATTGACCATCAGTCCAGGCTCATCATTGTCCATAACCGTAATGCTGAGATCGGCTTCAACCGAGGCATAGTCTGCGCCAGATGCAGTATTGGTCACTGTGATATCATGATTAGACTCATCATTATCTTCCAGTGCAGTCACCGTAATAGATTGGGCAGTATTCCAAGTGGAAGTGGTAAATGTTAAAGAGGATTGCAGTCCTTGAGTATTGGAATCAGTATCAACGGTTATCACTCCAGAACCGCCTGCAACATCTACCGTGACAGTCCCTTGAGGCTCAGTTGCAAGTGCTATCGTATAGGTCTCGCTTGCGCCTTCAAGAATTATGATTGATGTGGGATTAATTAGAAGTTCTGCCTCATCATCATCCATAATGGTCACAGCAAGTGAACTTGACACCGACTCAAAATTACCTCCTGTTGCATCATGATTAAGAGTCACTTCTTCATTTTCACCGTCATCATCATGCCCTGCACTGACTGTCACAGTCTGGGGATTATTCCAAGTAGATGTTGTGAATGTGAGGGTATTCTGATTCCCAGAGGTGCCGCTATCAGTATCTATGGTGACGTTTTGTGAATTGCTACTTATAGTCACAGTTACCGAAGCTGATGGCTCAGAATTAAGCGTCACAGTGTAGCTATTGGATGCCCCTTCATCAATATTTAATGTCACAGGCGCAAGGACTAATCTAGCCTCTTCATCGTCATTCGCATTGACGGTTACTCCTACCGATGCAGCCGATGCATATCCACCCCCAGATGCAGTGTTGGTAAGTGTGACCTGCTCATCAATGGCATTATCATCTTGATCAGCACTCACAGTCACAGTTTGTAGATCGTCCCAATCTGAAGTGGTAAATGACAATGAAGATTGCAGTCCTTGAGTATTGAGATCTGTATCAACAGAAATCATTCCAGAAGCTCCCGACACCTCAACTGTGACTGTTCCCTGTGGCTCCGATCCAAGCTTAACTGTATAAGTCTCACTGCTTCCTTCATCCACATTTAAGGTAAGGGGAGTAACGACCAATTCGACCTGTTCATTGTCATTGGCCGTCACGGTCACCCCAACGGCTGGCGCTGATCCATATCCACCGCCAGAGGCGGTATTGGTAAGTGTGATTTGCTCATCAATAGCATTATCATCTACATTAGCAGTTACGTTTACCGGCTGATTGACATTCCAGTTCGTGGTTGCGAATGTAAGGCTTGCAGGAGACGCTGTAATTTCGTTAGATGCTCCAGTGATAGCGACGGTTACAGTCCCAGCGGGTTCTGATTTAAGTCTGACATTGTAGGAAAGCGATGAACCCTCTGCAATGTTAAGGGCAGTGGGACTGACATCCAAGGCAATTTCGTCAATATCGATGACGGTCACCGTTACGTCCCGTGTAACACTACTATAGCCACCTCCATTGGCCGTCAACGTAATGGTCTCTGCAGCCTCATCTATCGCGTCATCATCTGAAGCGGCTGTAATAGTGACCGTCTTAGGAGTATTGTAGTCCGTTGTTGTGAAAACCAATGAGGTAGGATTACGAGACAGGTCTGGATTAATGAAGTCTGAAAATGTAACTGTGGCATTTGCTGTTGGTGCAGCGTTTAACCTCACATTCAATGATGAAGAGCCACCTTCTGTGACGGTTATAGAACTTTGAACTGTGATAGTCTTGCTATTTTTTAGTTCAAATAGGAAGGTGCCAACGGGTTTCACATTGCCACTGACCAAAAATGGGGATCCGGCAATCCTTTCAATATTTTCATGGGGAGTTACATCAGCATTGCTGGATGTATAGTTAGGACCGCTGTCAGTGCCTGCATCATAAACAAAAAGCATCACTTCCTCACTACTTTTCCAGGTGTTATCGGAATTCAACAAGCTTAATCCTGAAACCCCTACAAACCAATCAGGGCTTGGAGCTAACATAGATACGACAGTCACCAGAGGGAACGATGGTTTTATATTGAAGTTGAGGGATGTAGATGTTGGGGGTGCGCCTAATCCTGAACCACTGATGATGACATCTGCATTGGAGGCGCTCCGAGCCGTATTGATTTCAGTTCTGAATCTATTAGTGCCACCCGTCTCTGCCATAACTTCTATGCCATTAGTCGCTTGAGCTCCCGTTTGCCAAAACGTAACGCTTGAATTGTGCGTTGCACCGATTAGCGGAGAAAAATGAGGGCCTGGTGGATAATTTGTAGGATGGGTGCTAGATGTCCATGTTGATGTGAATGTCAACTTATATGTAGCCGTCCCCTGCCCCAGTGCACTATGAGTCCATAAAACCACCGCGATCAAAGATAATCCTAAGAATTTCTGCATCATCATATTAGAGATTTTCATCAAATTTACATAAAATCATGGACTTTTATTAGAACTACTGCAACTTCACAGTCAACCCACGCAATTTCTCGCGTGTATGATGACTCATCTTTCATCATTTGATACATTTTTTTGACGATTATTCTGTACCATTCATTATACCCGCGACCATTGGGATTTGATGGTTATCACGAAACAATCATATGTACAATGATGTGTTATCCGAACGCAATCATTATGATTGTATAGTGAATTGCTAATTGAGTTAATCATGAATCTTATAGTCTCAGATACCAAACTGTTCTTTATTCAAAGGTTCGGATCTTTACACATCAGGGGGTTTAGCGTTAGATGAGAATTCTATTGTGAAACCCTGTGGTATTGTAATTGAAAAGCAATGTGCAATGATTTCTGGGTAAATTAATGTGCACTTTGATAAAGAGAATCCGGTAGAAGACTAAAGCAGTTGGAGTAGTTTGAATTAGAAAATAACATTCAATCCTATTGCTTCACTTGAACAAATTACAGCAGTATTTTATGCGGGCTATTGTTTCTACAATATGTCACCCCTTCAAACTGATTCAATGATTATTGGTAAAATGTCTTTCCAGTCAGTATCTTCTATACTGTACACAATTGTATTTCAGGTACTAACGATTGTCAGTCCCTTGAGTATTTGATTTGTCATTAATAATCGTTTATATTTCAATTTGAGTTTCGGGATGTATGGTCTTTGAACGGTAGTAGGATTAGGATTCCACCAAATAGATTAAAATGTATATTCATGGCTAAATATATTATTGAGGTAAATTACTCCATACAATGAAAGAGATTACCTTGAGAGATTACCGTTGCTTTCATGAAAAGCAGGTATCTCGGCTTGCGCCTTTGACATTGCTGGTGGGTGATAACAGTACCGGAAAGACATCTTTTTTGGCTATCATAAGAGCATTGTGGGATTGTATATATGGTCATCGTATCCCAAACTTTAAAGAGGCACCTTTTGATATTGGAACCTTTGAACAGATTGCATATCGACAGAATGGACGGGCTCCTCAATCTTCTACTTTTGAGGTGAAAATTCATTTAGGTCATGGTTTAGATGCTGAATTTGAATTTGGCAAACAAAATACGGCTCCCGTACCCATAAAAACATGCCTTGGAGATAATGGTGTATGGCTAAAAGAATTCCATGATGGTCAACGTAAATCATCAATTCATGTTACCACTCCTAAAGGAAGTTGGGAAACATCTCAGATGACAGATTCTCGGGGTACTGTCATGTCATTGTTAACATCAAGACGACTCCTACCCACTACCATTCCAGAGCTATTTTTCCCTGAATATATCAATAAAAACTCAGGTCTCACTCCTATTGAAGGCTCTCCAGACTTCTCACCTTCAGATTCAGAATTGATTGCGAATTTTAGATTATTGGAGTTATTTCATGACAAAGAAAGACCCTTTGCTAGTGCTCCTGTTCGCTCTCAGCCTCAACGTACCTACAGCCCAGACGGTTTGATATCTAACCCAGAAGGAGATAATAGTCCAATGATTTTGGCTGATTTAGCATTCGTCGGAGACAAGACATGGACTAACTTCAAAGATAAGTTAGAGCAGTTCGGTTCAAGTGCAGGAATTTTTGACGAAATTGATGTCAATCGCCTCGGAAAATCGCAAGGATCTCCATTTGAAATACAAATTAGAAAGTATGGCAGTAAACGAAAGGGCATAAAACAGAATTTAATTGATGTAGGATATGGCGTGAGTCAAGTATTACCCATCTTAACAGAATTATTACTTCCAGAATCTGATAGAATAGCATTACTCCAACAGCCAGAGGTACACCTTCATCCAAGTGCACAGGCCGCTTTGGGAAGCTTGCTATGCAAAATTTCTGGTCAAGGCCGACAGTTAATCGTTGAAACTCACAGCGATCATTTACTTGATCGAGTTCGTATGGATGTTCGTGATGGGAAAACAGATCTTAAGCCCGAGGATGTATCTATCTTATTCTTTGAAAGAAATGACCTAAGTGTTCAAATTCATTCTATCCGTCTAGATCATCTTGGAAATATTTTTAATGCTCCAGTTAGTTATCGCAAATTTTTTATGGAAGAAACTAGGAGATCTTTGTGGGGATAGTAATGTGTGCAATCATAGATGTAAATGTTGTCACCGAAGTATTTGGAACGCGTCCTCCAGAGGCTGGACAGAAATTCCTTGAGTGGATTGAAAATAATCCCAATGTACGTTTAGTTGTTGGTGGTAAACTCTCGGATGAATTAGAGAAAGTTTCAAGATTTCAGAAATGGGCTCTGAATGCAGTAAATTCTGGGAAAATTATGTTCATTGATAATAATCAAGTTGATGAACGGGAGGAATATCTTTTAAGGGCATCCGCATGCATCTCCAATGATTATCACATTATTTCGTTAGCACAAGTCAGTGGTGCACGCCTTTTGTATTCCAACGATAAGAACTTACAGAGGGATTTCAAAAACAGAGATTTAATTAACAATCCACAAGGTAAAATATACACTACCAATGATGGACGAAAAGATTTTTCCACAGGGCATAAGAAATTGCTTAGAAGAAGAGACCTCTGCCAATCTAAGTCATAACCCTGTGACGCATCACATCAAGAATTAAGATTATCAATGTCTTGAAGTGAAATTTGATCATGCTATGATATGTAGTTGATTTTCATCTATCTTATTAGAGTACAAAAGTGTGACTAAATTTTCTTGCCGTAATTGGTGAGGTGATCTCACGATTCTCAACAACTTGCCTATGTTGCCAGAAATCAATTATTTATTGCAGTCTTAGAAGCATAATTATAATGAGTGCCCATCCAGAAATACTATAAACTATGGAGTTTCGAAGAAAATTTCCCGTTTCTGGACGGAGATTTTCTATGGAGTACACAACGCAATGGTGTAGATGATGGGTACACTCTTAGTATAGTAGTCTGAATACTTATATTCTCATGTTACTCCATTCTTTATGCACACTTCCGTGTTTAGCAAAAAAGTTCCTTGAAGCTCTTGGGATGAATACTCTCTGTGCCAGTTAAAATTGTTTACTTCTATGGAATAGAATACTTTTCATTCATACTCTTTTTTTATTATATCGTAACTTGTATCGAGTTAAACAATTTATTAATTATGATTTGGAATCAACTTAGCAAACATTCTGACTTAGGCCACCTCATCTTTCGAATCGGATTCGGTCTTGGGATGTTCATCTTTCATGGCTGGAGAAAATTAATCGGCGGACCTGATGTGTGGGAGCAGATCGGTGAAGCGATGCAGGTTTTTGGACTTAGCTTTGGCCATACATTCTTTGGGTTTCTTGCTTGCTTTGCGGAAACAATTGGAGCAATATGTGTCATCTTAGGCATCCTTTATCGCCCAGCGATTGCCATGTTAGGATTTACCATGTTAGTCGCAACTCTATCGTTAGCAGTCACAGGATCGGGCGATCCTTCACACGCCTTTAAGAATTTATTCGTCTGTGCAGGCATGTTTTTTGTCGGACCTGGAAAATACAGCATTGATTTTAGATTTGCTGGCAAGGCCATCGTTGGTTTAGTTCTGATGGTTCTTCCCATTGGAGCTTATGCCCAGCACAGCACAGTCCATGATCAATTAAGTTTGGAAAGTGAAATCTTAAACTCAGAGCGAAAATTTGCAATCTATCTCCCTCCAGATTATCATAGCAGCGAGCGCAGTTACCCTGCACTTTATCTCTTGCATGGCTCAGGTGATGATCAGACAGGTTGGATTCAGTTCGGAGAGGTCAAATATATCACAGATAAAGCGATTCGTGAAGGCAAAGCCACGCCAATGATTATTATTATGCCCGATGCAAATACAGGTGTTCGGGGGTATTTTAACGATGTTACCAATAGTTGGCGTTATGAAGATTTCTTTTTTCAAGAATTGATTCCTCATGTTGAAGAGAGATTTCGGATTAAACCAGAAAAGCGATATCGTGCGGTTGCAGGATTATCTATGGGGGGAGGTGGATCCTTCATGTATGCTCTACGTCACCCAGAATATTTTTCTTCCGCTGCTCCTTTGAGCGCATGGATTGGCCCGAGCTCTGTGGAAGACTATAGGACGACTATGGCCCGTTGGGGTAATGATCTAAGTGATCTTTCAGATGAAATGATTCAAGCGTATGTGACTCAACATAATGCAGTTGAATTGATTCGTACTTTACCAGAAGAGGCAATTCGATCCGTACGGTGGTTTATTGATTGCGGAGATGATGACTATCTGTATGAAGGTAATTCACTTGCACATATAGTATTGAAAAAACGAGGTATTCCTCATGAATTTCGAATCCGTGATGGTGGTCATACATGGACGTATTGGCGGGAAAGCTTGCCCGTCGTGCTTCATTTTATTTCGCAAGCCTTTCATCAGTATTAGGCTGACCATGAACGATGACCTTTGTTTATGAATCCTCCACACCAACTCTTTAAGATCCCTAATACTGTCGTCTGGGGTTTTATCACGTTTTGTTTGGAAACGATTGGTTTTGGTTCCACCACATTTATTTTTTCATACACGATACATTTATAGAATACTTGTTGCTTCTCTCACTAAATTAGGATCTCGCTGGCTATATTTCAATGTGGAAATAGATATAAGGCTACATTCAGTAGATGTTCATGGTATTATCGTATGGATACGAAAAATATAACGATTCATCTTACTTTGAAAGGGGTTTTGATCGGAAGAGAGAATCTTATGTTCTCAAACCGCAATTAAGTGAATGAGGTGGATCTGGAACCCCGAAAAGGATCTCATGTTAAATCGCCATCATTTGCCGTAAGCAATGCCCATTACTTTCTTTTTGTTCGCGTTCCTGATCCCCAACGCTGGGAGTGATTCTTTATTAGTCGAAATACCCCCCCCCCATTTTTTAAATGAGCCGGTCCATTCTGCGGTTGCAAGCACCGATTCTGTGCTTCATGGTACCGCATTAACGAATCCAAGGAAGGACTCAGCAGGGCCATTTCCACTATCTACACGAAACTTCAATCCAGAGGCATCCACCTCAGCTACCCTTGATCCACCAACGGGACTGACGGTGACCGTTAGAGGATTTCTAGTGTTTGCATTGGACTGGACCCAGCCTTCTAGCGGTGCCGTCAGCTATAAGGTTGAGTGGTCTACTGACAGTGGGTCCAATTGGTCGGTTTTGGTGGATAATTTAGTTCCCACAGGTTACGATCACATAAGTAATCTGCTTACCTCTGGAGCCACCTTTCAGTACAGGGTCATTTCAAAGGATGCCGACAATAATGAAAGTCAGCCTTCATCGGTAGCGAGTGGGACTGCAGTCGCTCAATCAAGTACCAATCTTTTGACAAATGTTAGTGCAACAAGAGAGTCCGCCACTTCTATCAAAGTTACTGCAGATCCCCCCGCTGATGCAACAATTAATGCAATTACACCTATTTTCACCAATGATGATGGAAATACTTGGCAGAATTTAACTCTCATTGTTCATGCTGGAGCCTCTCAATGGTCTTATACATTTACTGGATTAACTACTGGAGTGTGTTATGGTTACAGATTCCGTATTGGTAATGATCATTTCTCTGACGAAGCCTATGCAAGCACGGGGACAGTATCTGCGCCATCTGCCCCGTCGGGGCTCACCGCCACAGCAGATGGTGAAACAGCGATAGATCTCTCATGGACCGCTCCCACGACCAACAAATGCGGGACGATCACTGGGTACAAAATTGAGGTGTCCACAGACGGTGGAAGTACGTTTTCAGATCTAGTGGCCAGTCATGGCATGACCACCTACTCGCATA